>NZ_JBHVKN010000070.1:0-23214 GCF_042798075.1 Nocardioides sp. NPDC057772 | reverse complement strand
CGACGGGCGGGTCGAGATCCACGCGGCCGGAGACATCTGGCCCCGTCCCGTAAAATCTCGGCATGACCACCGCCGCCGAGCCGACCGAGTCCACTGCTTTCCTCCCCGGAGGAGTCGAGCTTGCGTACGACACGTTCGGCGATCCCGGCGCTGACCCGTTGCTGCTGATCATGGGGCTCGGCGGCCCGATGACCTGGTGGGACGTCAGGCTGTGCGAGCAGCTGGCCCAGGCCGGGTTCTACGTGGTCCGCTACGACAACCGCGACGTCGGCCACTCCTCGCCTCACCCGAGCGACGAGCGGATCACGCTGGCCAGGCTGGCCCGGGCGTTCGTGGGACTGCCGACTCCGTCTCCGTACGGCCTGACCGACCTCGCCGACGACGCGGCCGCACTGCTGACCCACCTCGGCATCGAGTCCGCTCACGTGTGGGGCGTGTCGATGGGCGGGATGATCGCCCAGACCCTCGCCATCCGTCACCCCGACCGGGTGCGCTCGGTCTGCTCGACGATGTCGACCACCGGCCGTCGCGGTGTCGGCTTCCAGCACCCGACGCTGCTGCCCGCGCTGGTCATCAAGAAGCCCGGTCTGGAGGGTTACATCGAGCGCCAGATCAAGGGCGGTCTCCAGATCGGCTCGCCTGCCTACCCCGAGCCCGAGGACGAGGTACGCCGCCGGGCCATCGACACCTGGAACCGCGGCGTCGACGCCGCGGCCGTCGCCCGTCAGATGCTCGCCGTCCTCACCCAGCCCGACCGCACCGAGGACCTCGGCCGGGTCAAGGTGCCGTTCAGCGTGATCCACGGCCTGGCCGACAAGATGGTCCACGTCTCCGGTGGCCGGGCGACTGCCGCGGCCGTCCCCGGCTCCGAGATCACCCTGATCAAGGGCATGGGCCACGACCTTCCCCGGGGCCTGTGGCCGACCTTCATCAAGATCGTGCGCCGCACCGCCGACCGAGCCGCCGACCGCACGCTCACCGCGTAGCAGATCTGATGCGCACCACGGTCCCCGAGGACGAGTCGAGGTCGCTGCTCGCAAGGGCGCTCGCGGACGTCGCCGAGCCCATCGAGGACGAGGCGGTGACCGCGAAGCTCCTCGACGCCGCCGCGGACCAGTTCCGTCAGGTCGGTATCAAGCGCACCACCATGGAGGAGGTCGCGAAGCGAGCCGGGGTCGCCCGGATCACGGTCTATCGCCGCTTCGCCAACAAGGACGCCCTGGTCGAGCAGGTCGTACGTCGCGAGTTCCGGCGTTACTTCGACCAGTTCGTGCTCGACATCGCCGGTGCGGCCGACGCGGCCGAGCGGGTCGAGATCGGCTTCGCCAGCGCGATGCGGGCGATCCGCGGCAACCCGCTGATCGGTGGTCTCCTCGCCGTCGAGACCGACTCGCTGGTCCACTCGATCGTCGGCGACGGCGGGCGCACCGTGGCCACGGTCGCGCGCTTCGTCGCGGGGCAGCTGCGGCGCGAGCAGCGAGCCGGCAACGTACCCCCCGAGGTCCAGGTCGATCTCGTCGCCGAGCTGATGGTCCGCACCTCGACCTCGTTCCTGGTCACCCCCAGCGAGGTCGTCGACATCGACGACGAGGCGCAGCTGCGTGCGCTCGCCCGGCTGTTCCTGGTGCCACTGATCGAGCCCGGACGCCGCACCGAATAACCTCCGGTCGCACCCCGGAGATACCGTGAGACCATGCACGACCACGGCTCCCTGCCCGCGCTCGGTTGGTCCGAGTTCTTCACCACCTGGAGTCTCCAGCCCGGCTGGCTGCTCGCCGTGGTCATCCTCGGCGCGGGCTACCTCACGCTCCGCAACGCCGCCGGCGCGGCCTCGACCGTCAGGGGCTGGCGGGTCGCGTCGTTCCTGACCGGGCTCGGCCTGACGTACGTCGTGGTGGCCTCGGCCATCAACGGCTATGCGATGGCGCTGGCCTGGATGCACATGGTGCTCCACCTGACCCTGATCATGGTCGTGCCCACACTTCTGGTGCTCGGTCACCCGCTCACCGTCATCGCCGAGATCGGCCCGCGCGCCGAGCGGGCGATGCGCTCGCTCCCGGTAACCATCCTGGTCCACCCGGCCACCGGCACCCTGCTCTACTCACTGGTCATCATCGGCACCCACCTGTCCGGGTTCATGGACTCGATGGCGCAGAGCACGCCGCTGATGGTCGGCGAGCAGGTCGCCTACATCGTCGCCGGCTTCCTCTTCCTCACCGGCACGATCGGCGAGGAGAAGGTACGCACCGACCTGCCCTACCTGGGCCGGATCTCGCTCCTCGTGGTCGGGATGGTGCCCGACACGATCGTCGGGATCGTGATGCTGCAGACCGAGCGCAACCTCTACCCGGTCTACTCCGCGGCCCGCCCCGACTGGGCACTGGACGCCGTCCGCGACATCCAGACCGCCGGCGGCCTGATGTGGGCCGCGGGCGACGCCGGGATGATGTTCCTCGCCATCGGCCTGGTCATCGCCGTGATCGCCTCGCCCGAGCGTCGGGCCAAGATGACCGGCCGCTTCCTCGACGGCGTACGCAGCGCCCGGCTCGCCCAGGAGAGCGCTCGGGGCACGACGGAGGGCCCCGCCGAGCCGGGATCCGTGGATCCCGACAGCGACGAGGCCCTCGATGCCTACAACGCGATGCTGGCCAGAATGAACCAACAGTGATTTTGCGATTGCTTCGCAATTCGCGCAGCGCTTTCGCTTGATCCTCGTCTTCCTCCGCTGCGCTCGTCCAGACGAGGAGGCATCAGTTGACGCGCAGGCCCGACTCGGTGTCGAAGACGTGGACGTCCTCGGGGTCGGTGGTGACGTAGATGGTGTCGCCCTTGCTGACCTGGTCCTTGGAGGAGACCCGGACGATCAGGGTGGACGGGACGCCCTCGACGTCGCTGGTGCCGTAGACGTAGGAGTCGGAGCCGAGCTCCTCGACGACGGTCACCTGGACCGGCAGCCCGCCCTGGCCCTCGCCGATGACCCGGAAGCTCTCCGGGCGCACGCCGATGGTGATCTCCTTGGGCAGGTCGGAGGCACCGACGGGGACGACGTACTCCCCGATCTTGGCGCCGCCGTCGGCGGCGGTGGCCTTGATGAGGTTCATCTGCGGCGAGCCGATGAAGCCGGCGACGAAGAGGTTGACCGGCTTGCGGTAGAGGTTGAGCGGGGTGTCGACCTGCTGCAGCACGCCGTTGCTCATCACCGCGACGCGGTCGCCCATCGTCATGGCCTCGACCTGGTCGTGGGTGACGTAGACGGTGGTGATGCCGAGCTCGGCCTGGAGCTTGGCGATGTCGGTGCGGGTCTGCACGCGCATCTTGGCGTCGAGGTTGGACAGCGGCTCGTCCATGCAGAAGACCTGCGGCTGGCGGACGATCGCACGGCCCATGGCAACGCGCTGGCGCTGACCACCGGAGAGCGCCTTCGGCTTGCGGTCGAGGTAGTCGGTCAGCCCCAGGGTCTTGGCGGCCTCGGCGACGAGCTTGTCACGCTCGGCCTTCGGGACCTTCGCCATCTTCAGCGAGAACGCCATATTCTCGGCGACGCTCATGTGCGGGTAGAGCGCGTAGTTCTGGAAGACCATCGCGATGTCGCGGTCCTTGGGCGCGACGTTGGTGACGTCGCGGTCGCCGATCCTGATGGCGCCCGAGTTGACCTCCTCCAGCCCGGCGAGCATGCGCAGGGTGGTGGTCTTACCGCATCCGGACGGGCCGACGAGCACCATGAACTCGCCGTCCTTGATCTCGAGGTCGATGCCCTTGACGGCGGGCTCCGCGGCGCCGGCGTACCAACGCTGCGCCTTCTCGAACGTAACTGTTGCCATGATTCCGTTGTCTCCTTCACCGGCAGGTACGTGCCGGACGATCCGTTGTGAAGTGACCGAGGACACATTTCCTCGGCGGGGACACCATAGCCCAGATTCGGAATCAGCGGGTCAAAGCCCGGCACACAGCCGGGGCACAGCCCTCGTAGGCGTTGAGCCGGCGCATCAGGTCGCGGGCGTAGGGCTTCGCGTGGTCCTCGGCGAAGACGTTGCGGTCCTCCCACGGCCGGTCGTAGCGGTAGAGCTCGTAGGCGTAGTCGGTGCCCTTCCACGACTTGTCCAGATCGAACCGGACCAGCAGCCCGCGCGCGCCACGCACCGCGATGTAGGACGGGATGATGTCGATGGTGCCGCCCGAGCCGCTGTCGAGGTCGACCTCGCCGGGGTGGGACTTGGCGTAGGTGTGCTCGAAGAAGGCGTACCTCCCACCCGGCAGCCGCGGCCGGCTCAGGGTCTCCGCGAACGAGGTGCCGGAGACGTACGCCGGGGTCGGGGCACCCGCGATGTCAAGGAAGGTCGGCGCCAGATCGATGTTGTTGACGAACTGGCTGCGCTTGCCGGGCACCACGTCGGGGCCGACGACGACCAGCGGGACGCGGGTGTCGGAGTCGTACGGAGCGCCCTTGCCGCCGTTGAGCTGGTGCTGGCCGAGGTGGAAGCCGTTGTCGGAGGTCAGCACGATGTAGGTGTCGTCACCGGCAGCCCGGCGGACCTGGGTGATCATCCGGTCGATCGACTGCACCATCC
Organism: Nocardioides sp. NPDC057772; assembly: GCF_042798075.1. Lineage (NCBI taxonomy): Bacteria > Bacillati > Actinomycetota > Actinomycetes > Propionibacteriales > Nocardioidaceae > Nocardioides > Nocardioides sp. NPDC057772. Next base: position 18,646 of record NZ_JBHVKN010000070.1, on the reverse strand, counting down.
GGGCCCGGTCGCGGTACTGGCTCAACGCGGTCTCGTCGCTCAGCGAGACCTTGTTGGTGCGCCAGGCAGGAGCCTGGGACGTACGTCCGGCGCGGCCGAGGTAGGTGGGCGCGTTGTCCCAGCGGTCGTCGCCGTAGCCGACGAGGTCCTTCAGTGTCAGGTCGGCACAGTCGACGCGGCCACAGTTGCCGCCCGCGGGGTCGCCGGCTGGCGCCTGGTCGGCGAAAGCCGGCGGGAACCAGGTGTCCAGTCCCGGGTAGTGGTGGCCGAGCCGCGAGTGGGGCCCGTAGGCCGCGATCTCGAGGAAGTAGGGGTTCTCGTCGTCGCGGTGCTTCTCGATGAAGGCGAGGGCGTAGTCGCGGGTGACGCTCGTGGCGTACGCGGCGTCCTTCTGCTGCACGGTGGCGTTCTGCGCGGGCTGCGGGTGGTTGCGCAGCTGCACCGTGCCGTTACCGTCGAGGAACGTGCTCTGGTAGCCCCAGCCGCCGTAGGCGCCGCCGAGGAGCGCGTTCCAGGAGTCCCAGCCGGGCACCTTGGGCGGCGGGACCCGCTTGCCGTCGGAGCCGAGGGTGGCCTCGTAGGCGTTGATGTACTTCCCCACGAACCCGGTCGTGTAGCCGGCCTCCTGCAGCCCGATGCTGAACTGCTTCTCCACGTTGCCGTAGCGCTGGAACGCCGACCAGCCGCCGACCGGGTGCTCCGGGTCGTTCTGGGTGTTGGTGAGCACCTTGGTGTGGTGCGGCGTCTGCCCGGTCAGCAGCGCGGCCCGCGAGGGGCAGCACAGCGAGTCGATGACGAAGGAGTTCTGGTAGGTCGCTCCCTCCGCGGCCATCCTGGTCGCCTCCGGCATCGTGCGGAGCAACTCCAGGGAGAAGTCGTCCATCAGGAAGAGGATCATGCTGGGGCGCTCGTCGGTCGTGGCGGCGAGCTCCGCCGCTTCCTTGACCGGCGCGGCCGACGGGTCGGCCGCGGCGGAGCCGGCGGCGAGTGTCTTCGGACCGATGACGAGGAGCCCTCCGACGAGCGCCACGGCCGCCACGATCGCGGCACCCAGCAGTAGGCTCCACTTCGGCTTCATCCCGAGTCTCCTTTGTCTACTATGTAACTACACAATAGCGTGTTCAGGCGAGGTTAGTGCCTGAATTCCAGGCACGACAAAATCGGTCCGCGAAGCGGACCATCCCGAGGTGTGTTGCTCAGTGCATCCCGTGTGGCGGGAGCTCGTGCGGCGGCAGCCGCAGCTGCTTGGGACCCTTGGCCTCCTTGAGCGGCTTGCGGACGACGGTGACGCCGCCCATCAGCGCCAGACCCTTCACCCGCAGCACGGGACCGCCGGTCGGCTCGATCCCGCGCGGACCGACGTAGCCGCCCATGATCCCGACGCCCTGCATCACGACCTGGACGTCGGGGCCGACGGTGATGTTGACCCCGCCCATGATCGCGTTGGCGTAGATCACGGTCTCCTGCGCGGAGAACTGCGCCTGCCGCATGTCGAGCTCGGCGCCGCCCATCAGGGCGATCACGTTGCCGGTCGCCGGCACCGTCCAGACACCGCGCCGGTCGACGCCGCTCATGATGGCGACGTAGAGCTGGCTCTCGATCGGGTTGTCCGCGAAGACCGCGGGACTGCTCCCGGCGGCGGGCTTCGCCTGCGGCACCGGCGGAGCGGGGGTGCCCGCTGCCGGCAGGTCGACCGTGATCGGGATCAGGTCGGCGTACGTCTTGGCCTTGAAGGTCGCCTCGAGGCGGTCGTCGAGCTCGTCGATCTCCAGGCGGCCCTCGCCTGCGGCCTCGCGCAGGATGTCGGCCACCTTGTGGCGGTCGGCATCGCTGATCCGGAGGTTCGGATCAGGATCCTGGCCGCGAAATGGCTCGGGGGTCGTTCCCATGGGGCGAATGCTAGTGGTGGGGTCGGAGATATGCCTCAGTAATCCCCCCGATGGCATTCACTCCAGGCCGAGATGCTGCTTCAGCGTGCGCTTAGGGCCCCGGGGACCCCGGCGCTTGACGGTCACATCGCCCAGCACCGCGATGCCCCGCACCCGCACCACGGGCGAGTCGGCGGAGAGCACCTCGGGCACCTTCGCGGACGGCTCCTTGAAGTCGCCGAGCACGCCGTTGCCCTCCACGATCACGTGGACGTGCGGCGGCACGGTGACCTTGACGCTGCCCAGCACCGAGGTGGCACTGATGACCACCTCGCGCGCGGAGTAGTGCGCCTCGCGCAGGTCGATGTTGGCGTCGCCCAGCACCGCGTTGACCGAGAGGTGCTGCGGGACCACCCACACGCCCTTGCGCTCGACGTTGCTCAGGAATGCGCTGGCACTGTCGGACTCCTCGCCCTGGCCGTAGACGACGGGGACCGCGGCGGCGGGCGCCGCCGGGGCCAGCGGCGGCTGCCCGGCGACCGGGAGGTCCTGCGTGATCGGCTCCAGGTCGGCGTACGTCTTGGCCTTGTAGGTCTCCTCGAGGCGCTCCTCGAGCTCGTCGATGTCGAGCCGGCCCTCCCCCGCCGCCTCACGCAGGATGTCGGCCACCGCGTGGCGATCGGCGTCACTGACGCGGAGGTCGGCGCGGCGCGGCTGGCCGGGGTGTGGTTCGGGGAGTCCCATGACCCTTGATGCTATCGGCGTACGCGGCGTCCGTCTCTCAGGTTCAACCCTGAGTCTTTACCCGGGCTCGCACTTACCTGGAGGTGCGTACCCCAGTAATTAGTGGGTACTCCCGGATCACGCCGACGTCCGCCAGCATGGAGGACGTGACTGAATCCACTGGTCGATCCGACCGAAACTCCACCCCCACCACCGACATCACCGTCCTCGGCCTCGGCGCGATGGGCAGCGCTCTGGTCTCCGCGCTGCTCGACGCCGGCCGTTCGGTGACCGTCTGGAACCGGACCCCAGGCCGCGCCACCGACCTCGTGGCGCGCGGCGCCGACGCCGCGGACTCGGTCCGCGAGGCGGTGCTGGCGAGCCCCGTCGTCGTCGCCTGCCTGCTCAAGCACTCCTCGGTCGAGGAGACCCTCGGCCCGGTCGCCGCCGAGCTCCGTGGCCGCACCCTCCTCAACGTCACGACCACGTCTCCGAACGAGGCGCGTCAGCTCGCCGAATGGGCTGGTGCGCACGGGGTCGACTACCTCGACGGCGCCATCATGGCCGTGCCCGCGATGATCGGATCCCGCGTCGGTCAGATCTTCTACAGCGGCTCGCGGGCTGCGTACGACGCCCTCCTGCCGACCCTCGAGGTCTGGGCGACCAGCGAGTACCACGGCGAGGACGCCGGCCGAGCCTCGCTGGTGGACCTGGCGATGCTGTCGGGGATGTACCAGATGTTCACGGGCTTCTTCCACGGGGCCGCGATGGTCGCCTCGATGGGGATGAGCGCGGTCGACTTCGCCGCCCGGCAGGCGCCCTTCCTGGCCGCCATGACCGAGGGACTCGACGGTTACGCGAAGGTCATCGACGGTGGTGACTACACCGTCGCGGGCCAGCAGAGCCTGGACTTCTCCGACCTCACCCACATCGTGCGCGCCAGCGAGGAGGAGGGGGTCGCCCCCTCCCCCATCGCCGGCGTCCAGGCACTGATCAGCGAACAGATCGCCGCAGGACACGGGTCCGAAGGGCTCGCCAGGATCTACGAGAGCCTGCGATCGGACGCGTAGCGGCCGTTCAGTCGGCGAGCGGGAGGTAGACGCGACCTCCCGCCGCCGCGAACTCCTTCGACTTCTCCATCATCCCGGCCTCGATCTCCTCGGGGGTCGCCCCGTCGTTGCCGAAGCGGTCACGTACGTCCTGGCTGATCTTCATCGAGCAGAACTTCGGGCCGCACATGGAGCAGAAGTGGGCCGTCTTGGCGTTCTCCGCCGGCAGGGTCTCGTCGTGGAAGCTCTCCGCGGTGACGGGGTCCAGGGAGAGGGCGAACTGGTCACGCCAGCGGAACTCGAAGCGCGCCCTGGAGAGGGCGTCGTCGTGGTCGCGGGCGCCAGGATGGCCCTTGGCGATGTCGGCGGCGTGGGCGGCGAGCTTGTAGGTGATCACGCCGGTCTTCACGTCGTCCTTGTCCGGCAGGCCGAGGTGCTCCTTCGGGGTGACGTAGCAGAGCATCGCGGTGCCGTGCATCGCGATCGTGGCCGCACCGATGGCGCTGGTGATGTGGTCGTAGCCCGGCGCGATGTCGGTCGCGAGCGGGCCCAGCGTGTAGAACGGCGCGCCGTGGCACCACTCCTGCTGGAGACGTACGTTCTCCTCGACGAGGTTGAGCGGGACGTGGCCGGGGCCCTCGACCATGACCTGGACGTCGTGCTCCCAGGCTCGTTCGGTCAGCTCGGCGAGGGTGCGCAGCTCGGAGAGCTGGGCCTCGTCGTTGGCGTCGGCGGTGCTGCCCGGACGCAGCCCGTCACCGAGGGAGAAGGCGACGTCGTACTGCTTGAAGATCTCGCAGAGCTCGTCGTAGTGGGTGTAGAGGAAGTTCTCCTGGTGGTGCGCGAGGCACCAGCCAGCCATGATCGAGCCGCCTCGGCTGACGATGCCGGTGACCCGGTTGGCGGTCAGCGGGACGTAGCGGAGCAGGACCCCGGCGTGGATCGTCATGTAGTCGACGCCCTGCTCGGCCTGCTCGATGACGGTGTCGCGGAAGACCTCCCAGGTCAGCTTGTCGGCCTCGCCGTTGACCTTCTCCAGAGCCTGGTAGATCGGGACGGTGCCGATCGGGACCGGGCTGTTGCGCAGGATCCACTCCCGGGTGGTGTGGATGTCGTCGCCGGTGCTGAGGTCCATCACCGTGTCGGCACCCCAGGTGATCGCGTGGGTGAGCTTGTCGACCTCCTCGGCGATGCTGCTGGTCACCGCGGAGTTGCCGATGTTGGCGTTGACCTTCACCAGGAACCGCTTGCCGATGATCATCGGCTCGGACTCGGGGTGGTTGACGTTGTTGGGGATGATCGCGCGGCCCGCCGCCACCTCCTCGCGGACCAGCTCGGGGTCGCAGCTCTCTCGCACCGCGACGTAGGCCATCTCCTTGGTGATGATGCCCTTGCGTGCGTAGTGCATCTGGGTGATGTTGGTGCCACGGCGCGGTTGGCGGCGCTCACCCTGCCACTCCTGGCGGGCCGCGCCGCGGCGTACGGCTGCCTTGCCGTTGTCCAGCAGCTCGGTCCGGCGGCCCTCGTAGGTCTCGGTGTCGCCTCGCTCCTCGATCCACTCGTCGCGACGCGGGGGGAGGCCCTGCTCCGGTTTCGATCCGGGGCCCTCGGTGCAGTAGCGGTCGAAGGTCTCGCCGTTGGTCAGCGCGACCCGGGTCACCGGAACCTTCAGGTCGCCGAGCTCGAGGCGGGTGTGGGCGGGGTGGACGGTCATGCTGTCTCCTTGGTGCTTGTCGGGCTGGGCTGGCTGGTGGCGACGTGGGCGATCGGTCCTCGGCCTCTTCCGAGGGTCCAGTCCTTGCTGGTGGCGAGCTGTCGGGTGACGTACGCACCGGCCCGTTCCGCAGCTGTGCGGAGGGTCGCGCCGTGGGCGAGGTGGGCGGCGAGGGCCGAGCTGTACGTGCAGCCCGTGCCGTGGTCGTTGCTCGTGGGGACGGCGGGGTGCCGCAGCGGGATCGGTGGCTTTCCCGGCTCGGCGAGCCAGTCGGTGCACTCCCCGGTGGCGGCCGGGTCGCCCCCGGTGACGATCACCGCCGGCTTCAGCCCGGCCAGCTCCTCGGCCAGCTCGTGGGGTGACCCGTCGCGACCGGTCAGGGCACGGGCCTCGTCGAGGTTGGGGGTGGCGACGGTGGCGACCGGGAGGAGGTGGTCGAGGTAGGCGCGGCGTACGTCCTCCCCGCCGAGGACGGCACCGGACGTCGCGACGAGGACGGGGTCGACCACGAGCGGGCGGCCGGCGCAGAGGCGGGCAACGAGCTCGACCGTCTCGGCGCTGCCGAGCATGCCGGTCTTCACCGCCGCCACGGGGAGGTCGTCGAAGACGGCGTGGAGCTGAGCCTCGACGGTGGCCAGCGGGACGGCATGGATGTCGCTGACCCCGGTCGTGTCCTGGGCGGTGACGGCGGTGATCACGCAGGCGCCGTGGACCCCGAGCGCGGCGAAGGTGGCCAGGTCGGCCGCCGTACCTGCCGCTCCTCCGGAGTCGGTGCCCGCGACGGTGAGCGCGACCGGCGGATTCACGAGGTCACCGCCGGAGCGGGGAGGGCGGTGAGGAGGTCACGTACGACCTGTGCCGGCTCGTCGGCTCGCATCACCGCGCCCATCACGGCGACCCCGTGAGCCCCGGCTTCCACGGCCTCGGCGGCGTTGTCGGGGGTGATCCCGCCCAGGGCGTACGTCGGGAGCGGCAGGTCGGCGAACGCGGCCGGCCCCAGCGGCGGCCCGTAGCCGGGCTTGGACTCGGTCAGGGCGTACGGGCTGAGCATCGCGTAGTCGAACCCGTCCTCGGCGGCTCGGGCTACGTCGGCGGGGCTGTGGCAGCTCCGGCCGAGGTGTAACACGCTGTTCGTTGGACCATCCGGTCGTTCTGAACGGGCGGGTGGCCCACCGAACGACGTGTTACAGCTCGCGGAGGCGGGCAGGTTCAGGCCGACCGCACCGGGCAGCGGGGTGTGGGCGGCGATGACGTCGAGGCCGCGGGCCATGAGCAGCTCGGCCAGTCTGGCTCGATGCTCCACGGGCTCGTCGAGCTCGCGGAGTACGACATGGGTCAGGCCGGCCTCGGCGCAGGCTGCGATCGTGGCGAGCAGGCTCCGGCCGAGCGGCAGCTGGGAGCGGTCGGTGAGCAGCAGCAGTCGCGGCAGACTCATGCGATCCGGCCCTCCATGGGTGAGGACGCCCGGGCGACGGCCTGGCGCGGGATCCGGCCGGCACCACGGGCGGCGTGGCCGGCCTCGACCGCGAGCCGCAGCGCGCGGGCCATCGCGGCCGGGGCGTCGGCGCGCGTCACCGCGGTGGCGGCGAGGACGGCAGAGCAGCCGAGCTCCATCGCCAGCGCCGCGTCGGAGGCGGTGCCGACCCCCGCATCGAGCACGACGGGTACGTCGACCGCGGCCACGACGGCCTCGATGGCGTGCGGGTTGAGGATGCCGAGCCCCGACCCGATCGGCGAGCCGAGCGGCATCACCGCCGCACAGCCGGCGTCCTCGAGCCGACGCGCGAGGACGGGGTCGTCGGTGGCGTACGGAAGGACCGTGAAGCCTTTGCGCACCAGCTGCTCGGCGGCCTCGACGAGCTCGACGGCGTCGGGCATCAGTGAGGTCTCGTCGCCGATCACCTCGAGCTTGACCCAGTCGGTCTCCAGCGCCTCCCGGGCCAGCTCGGCGGTCAGCACCGCCTCGCGCGCCGAGAGGCAACCGGCCGTGTTGGGCAGGATCGGCACGGCCGCGGCGCGGAGCGTCTCGAGCAGACCGCCGGACGCCGTGGAGGACGTACGCCGCATCGACACCGTCACCAGCCCGGGCTCGGCCGCGGCGATGACCTCCGGGAGCAGCGCCAGGTTGGGCAGGCCGCCGGTGCCGAGGAAGAGGCGCGAGGACAGCTCGCGTCCGGCGATCTTCAAGATTCCGCTCATCCGCCCTGCACCGCCGTCACGATCTCGATGACGTCGCCGTCCTCGAGGCGGGTGGTCGCATGCTCCGCACGCGGTACGACCTCGCCGTTGACCGCGATGGCGCTCCCAGCACGCTCGGTCAGCAGGTCGACGATGCCGGCGCCGTCGGCGACCTCGGCCGGTTCGCCGTTGATCATCAGTCTCATCTGTCGGTCTCCTCGGTGTTGCTTGACGGGCACTTCGTGGGCTTGTCGGGTGTTTCAGTGCCCGTCAGGCCCAGGGATCCCCGGTCGACCGGGTATTCCAGGAACCGGCGCGGATCCACCACGGGCTCCACCGTCCCTGTCTCGATGTGATCGGCGACGAGCCGCGCGATGAGCGGCGCGAGCAGGACCCCGTTGCGGTAGGCGCCCGCGGCGAGCACGACGCCGGGCTCCTGGGTCGGTCCGACGAGCGGCAGGTTGTCCGCGGTGCCGGGCCGATCCCGCGAGGTCACCTCCACCACGCTGGCCCGGTCGAGCCCCGGCACCACCCGGCGGGCGGAGTCGAGCAGCCGCCACACGCCCTCGACGGTCGGCAGCAGCGGACCGTCGCGTTCCTCGGAGGTCGCCCCGATGACGACCTCGTCGCTCTCGGTCCGCGGCACCACGTACACCTGCTCGCCGTGCACCCAGGCCCGCACCGTCCGCTCCACCCGCTCCGCCGTCCGCAGGCGGACGACGTCGCCGCGTACCGGGCGGATGAGGGAGGAGTACGGAGCGGGCAGCTGCGCGCCGGTCGCGATCACAGTCAGGTCGGCGGCCTCAACACCGTCACCAACGCGGTCACCTACCCGCGCGAGCAGCGCCGCGACGACGGCACGCGGGTCGACGGAATGGTCCTCGGCGAGGAAGGCGCCGCCGGCGACCCGGCCGAGTCCGGGTTCGTATCCCAGCAGGTCGCGACGCCCCAGCCGTTCGTAGGCGACCCCGGCGAGGTCGAGCACCGCGAGCTGCCGCTCGACCTGCTGCACGTCCCCGGCGTCGACGCCGACCAGCAGCGTCCCGCGGGTGTGCACGGGCACCCCGAGCCTCGACGCGAAGTCAGGCCACAGCGCGAGCGATGACAGGCACAGCCGGGTCAGGTCCTCCTCGCCGTGCCAGGCCTCGCCGGCCGGGCTGAGCATGCCGGCCGCGGCGTACGACGCCCCCGACCCCGGCGCGGGATCGACCATCGTGACCTCGTGCCCGCGGCGGATCAGCTCATCGGCGACAGACAGCCCGACGATCCCGGCCCCCAGAACGCGTACGCGCATCACGCCACCGCCGTCACGAGCTCCTTCGCGGCCTGGAGTGGATCGGGTTGTCGCCAGAGCCCACCGATCACGGCGACCCCGTGGGCCCCGGCGGCGCGGACCGGCCCGGCAGACTCCGCCGAGATCCCGCCGATCGCGATCAGCGGCAGCACGCCGGCGGCATCGGTGACGGCGGAGACGCCCAGCGGGTCGGGCAGGCCAGCCTTGGACGCGGTCGCGAAGACCGGCCCGAAGCCGGCGTAGTCGGCTCCCTCGGCCGCCGCCTCCTCGACCGCGGCCCGATCCCGGCAGGTCGCGCCGATGACCAGCCCCGGGGCGACCGCGTCGGCGATCCGCCGGGCCTCGGCCAACGGCAGATCGGACGCACCGAGATGGACGCCGTCCGCGCCGGCGGCGAGCGCGACATCGAGCCGGTCGTCCACGACCACACAGGCCTCGTACGCAGCGACGAGCTCGATCACGCTCGCGGTGAGAACGACCAGCTCACGCGTCGTCGCGGTCTTGTCGCGCACCTGGAAGCCGTCGACTCCTGCCGCGGCGAGCGCAGGCAGGAGCGTCAGGTCATCGGTCGTGGACACGAGACAGAAGAGCCTCGGGAGGGCAGGCAACACGTCAGTCACTTCCTTCGCCGGCATGATCCGGATCAGGTATTACGGTCGGAGCGGCTCCAGCTCCCTCTCAGCCCGCTGCCGCGGACTCCCGTGTGGGTTGGGTCTCCATCACTGTAACGGAGTGATGGGCACCCGACGCAAGGGGTTCACCCGATCATGGACGACTGACCGCCGCGCTGTGCGAGCGGCTTGAGCTCACAGGCCTCCGCGAAGCCGTCGGACTCGATACCCAGCGCGACGTTGGTGCGGGTCGAGAGGTTGGCGAACCCGATCACCGCGGTCAGCTCGATCACGGCCGCCTCCCCGAGCTGCGCGACCAGGGCCGACACCATCTCGTCGGTGACGGTCGGCTCGGCCTGGCTCATCGCCTCGGCGTACGCCATCACCTCCCGCTCCAGCGGGGTGAACACATCCGACTCACGCCAGCGCGGCACCTCCCGGGCCTTGTCCATGTCGAGGCCGCGGTTGTGCGCCTCGAAGTAGTTGAAGTCCAGGCACCAGCTGCACCCGACCGACGAGGCGACGGCCATGTGGGCAAAAGACTTCAGCTGCTCGTCGCAGGCATCCCACTTCTTGACCTTGGAGCCGAGGCCGGACATGCCCATCAACACCTTCTGGTTGTGCCAGTAGACGCCGACCGAGGACGGCACCTGACCGAGCATCTTCATGGCGAACCGCTTGATGAGCATCCCCTTGAAGCCGGTGATCTCCGCGGGTGCGATGCGGGTGGCGGTCATTTCTCCTCCTGGGGTCCAGGCCCCGTTCTTCGGGACTCTCGACATCTAGACGACGGACGCGCGCGATCTGTGACATCCCCGGCGGCGTACGATTCGGTTCCGTGGCTGACGTTGAGTTCCGGTACTCCGACCTCCTCCCGACTTCTCATGACGACACGCCTTACCGGCTGGTCACCTCAGAGGGGGTGGAAGAGATCGAGGTCGACGGGCGCAAGTTCCTCAAGGTCGACCCCGAGGCGATCCGCCTGCTGACCGCCGAGGCGATGAAGGACATCAACCAGTACCTCCGCCCGGCGCACCTCAAGCAGCTCCGCAAGATCATCGACGACCCCGAGGCCTCCGGCAACGACCGCTTCGTCGCGCTCGACCTGCTCAAGAACGTCAACATCTCCGCCGGCGGGATCCTGCCGATGTGCCAGGACACCGGCACCGCGATCGTGATGGGCAAGAAGTCCGAGGGCGTGCTGACCGGCTCCGACGACGCCGAGACCGTCAGCCGCGGTGTCTTCGACGCCTACACCAAGCTCAACCTCCGCTACTCCCAGCTCGCGCCGCTGACCACGTACGAGGAGAAGAACACCGGCTCCAACCTGCCCGCGCAGGTCGAGATCTACTCGACGGCCGAGGGCGAGAACGGCCCGGAGTACAAGTTCCTCTTCATGGCCAAGGGCGGCGGCAGCGCCAACAAGTCGTTCCTTTTCCAGGAGACCAAGGCGATCCTCAACCCGGAGAAGATCCTCACCTTCCTCGACGAGAAGATTCGGTCGCTGGGCACGGCCGCCTGCCCGCCGTACCACCTCGCCGTCGTCATCGGCGGGACGTCCGCGGAGTTCGCGCTGAAGACGGCCAAGTACGCCTCGGCCCACTACCTCGACAACCTCCCGACCGAGGGCTCGATGAGCGCTCACGGCTTCCGCGACCTCGACCTGGAGGAGAAGGTCTTCGAGCTGACCCAGTCCTTCGGGATCGGCGCCCAGTTCGGCGGCAAGTACTTCTGCCACGACGTACGCGTCGTCCGCCTCCCCCGCCACGGCGCCTCGTGTCCCGTCGCGATCGCGGTCTCCTGCTCCGCCGACCGCCAGGCGCTGGGCAAGATCACCCGCGACGGCGTGTTCCTCGAGCAGCTCGAGACCGACCCGGCGCAGTACATGCCCGACGCCGGGATGGCCGAGGAGATCTCGGCCGGCGAGGTCGTCGACATCGACCTGAACCAGCCGATGTCCGAGATCCTCGCGACTCTCTCCCAGCACCCGGTCAAGACCCGGCTCTCGCTGACCGGCCCGATGGTGGTGGCCCGCGACATCGCGCACGCCAAGATCAAGGAGCGGCTCGACGCGGGCGAGGAGATGCCCGACTACATGAAGAACCACCCGGTCTACTACGCCGGTCCGGCGAAGACGCCCGAGGGCATGGCGTCCGGCTCCTTCGGACCGACGACCGCGGGCCGGATGGACTCCTACGTCGAGCAGTTCCAGGCCGCCGGCGGCTCCATGGTCATGCTGGCCAAGGGCAACCGGTCCAAGGTGGTCGCCGAGGCGTGCGGCACCTACGGCGGTTTCTACCTCGGCTCGATCGGCGGCCCCGCCGCCCGACTCGCGCAGGACTGCATCAAGTCCGTCGAGGTGCTCGAATACCCCGAGCTCGGCATGGAGGCGGTCTGGAAGATCGAGGTCGAGAACTTCCCTGCCTTCATCGTGGTCGACGGCGAGGGCAACGACTTCTTCACCGACCCCTCCGGCACCACCACGGTCCCCCTCACCGGGATCAGGGTGCGGTCGAAGGAGCGCTGAGCGGACGCCCTCAGGCGTTGGGCCCCGGCGGTGCGGGACGACCGGATAGGTTGATCGGCGCCGATCCCCGACGACGAGGAGACCCCCATGCAGTGCCCCATCGACGGTGTCACCCTGGTGATGAGCGAGCGCCAAGGCATCGAGATCGACTACTGCCCGCAGTGCCGTGGCGTGTGGCTGGACCGCGGTGAGATCGACAAGATCATCGAGCGGTCCGTCGGCGCCCCGCAGCCCGGCAGCTACCAGCAGCCGCGACAGGAGCACCGCGACGAGCGACGCTATGAGAAGCGGGAGTACGAGCGGCGGGACTACGACGACGACCACCGCTACGACAAGCGCCGCAGCCACCACCGCGAGTCCTGGTTGGGTGACCTCTTCGGCTGAGCCTGACCCACCCCGGGCCGCCCGCAGAATCGCTAGACGTCGTTGTCGCGCCGGTTCTCGGGCGGCGCCTCGCTCGGTCCGGACCCCTGCGTGTCCGGGCTGCCGGACTCGGAGTCGGGATAGCCCGCCGTCGAGTCCGAGGGCGCGATCGGAGTGCCGGCCTCGTCCTCATCGAGGTTCTGGGTCTCGGAGACCTGACCGTTCTCGTCGGTGTATTCGGGATCGTCGGGCCCCTCTGCTGGAAGCTGCTCGTGGCTCATGCCCGTGCGGTACCCCGTTGCTGGGCGAACCACTCCCGGCGGAGCAGTCCGAAGACCCACGAGTCGGAGACGACCCCGTTCACCACGCAGTCCTCGCGAAGCGTCCCCTCGAGCGTGAACCCGAGCTTCTCCAGCACCCGGGCGGAGGCAGCGTTGCGAGTGTCGGCCTCCGCCTGGACGCGATTCAGGTCCGAGGTGTCGAAGGCCCAGGTCAGCAGCGCCTCGGCGGCCTCTGTCGCAAAGCCGTGCCCCCACGCTTCCTCGCCGAGGCAGTAGCCCAGCGACGTGCTGCGGAATTCCGGATTCCAGGAGTTGAACGTGCACCAGCCCAGGAACGTCGAATCCCGCTCGATCGCCACGCGCACCCCACTCCCCTCCTCCGCCATCTGGCGGCACCTGGCGATGAACCGCACCGCGCGCGTGGGATCGGTCCACGGCGGTGAGTCCCAGTAGCGCAGCACCCGGGCGTCGCTCTGCAATGCGAACAAAGGCCCCGCATCGGCGTCGGTGAAAGGCCTCAGCAGCAGCCGGGACGTACGCAGCGTGGGAGTGGGCAGGGCCATGGCCGCATCCTGCCGCCTCGTTGTTCCCGATCGCGACGGGTTTCTGGCCCGGCCGCAGAGACGCTAGTCGTCGTCGGGCTCCTCCTCCGGCTCGGACTCAGGGTGGTCGGCGGTCGAGTCCGAGGGCGCGATGGGCCTTCCGGCCACCTCCGGGTCCATCTGCTGGACGTCGGAGATCTGCCCGTTCTCCTCGGTCTCTTCCTGATCATCACGTGGTTCGCTCATGGCCGCCCGGTACCCGCCCGAGCGGCTCACGTGCCCGAGTCCGGGTCACCCGACGATGCGGTCCGCGCGGGCGGACTCCTCCTTGGCCGCCTCGACGGCCTTGGCGGCCTCCTCGTGCGCCTCTCGCTGGGCCTGCTCGATGGCGTTGCGCGGACCGGGGAGCGGCGGCGTACGTCGTTCGTCGCCCTGTCCGTTGTCCGTGCCGTTGTCCTTGCTGTTGGCCGCGGACTTCGAGGCGCTGTCGGCGAAGGCACCGGTGACCGTACGCATCGCCTCGGTGAGCTCACCGGGGATGACCCAGAACGAGTTGCCGTGCGCGGCGAGCGAGGGCAGCATCTCGAGGTACTTGTAGGCCAGGACCTTGGCGTCGGCGTCGTTGGCGTGGACCGCCTGGAAGACCCGTTCGAGCGCCTTGGCCTCACCGTCGGCCTCGAGCACCCTGGCCTGCTGGTGACCCTCGGCCTCCAGGATCGACTTCTGCCGGGTGCCCTCGGCCTCGAGGATCAGCGAGGCCCGCTTGCCCTCGGCGTGCAGGATCGCGGCGCGCTTGTCACGCTCGGCGCGCATCTGCTTCTCCATCGCCTCCTTGATCGAGGCCGGCGGGTCGATCGCCTTGATCTCGACCCGGTTGACCCGGATCCCCCACTTCCCGGTGGCGTCGTCGAGCACCTCGCGCAGCCGCGCGTTGATCGTCTCGCGCGAGGTCAAGGTCTTCTCCAGGTCCATCGACCCGATCAGGTTGCGCAGCGTCGTCACGGTGAGCTGGTCGATCGCCTGCAGATAGTTCGCGACCTCGTAGGCAGCAGCGCGCGGGTCGGTGATCTGGTAGTAGAGGACGGTGTCGATGTTGACGACCAGGTTGTCCTCGGTGATCACCGGCCGTGGGTTGGAGGAGTAGACCGTCTCGCGTACGTCCAGCTTGGTGTTGACCCGGTCCACCAGTGGGATCACGAAGTTCAGCCCCGGCTGCAGCGTGATCCGGTAGCGCCCGAACCGCTCGATGTTGTAGCGCCGGGCCTGCGGCACGATCCGCACCGTCGAGGCCACTCCCCCGACCACCAGCCCGATCAGGACCAGCACAATCAGCAGAAGTTCCATGTCGTACGTCCTCCTCTAGGGCGACAGCGACAGCGGGTCCCGCGGATGCACGAGCGCCGTCGCGCCTTCGATCTCGAGCACATCGACCCGGCACCCGACCGGGATGACCAGGTCCTCGTCGTAGGGCCGCGCGGTCCAGTCCTCGCCGGCCAGCCGCACCAAGCCGTGCGCGAAGCTGACCTCGGCGAGGACGACCGCCTGGCGGCCGACCAACGCATCGGTGCCGTCACGCACCGGCGGCGGCAGCGCCATGTGACGGCGTGCGACGGGCCGTACCAGCAGCACGCTGCCGCCACCGGCGAGCGCGAAGACAAGCACCTGCACCAGCACCGGAGCACCCAAGGCTGCGCTCCCCGCGGCAAGGAGCGCCCCGCCGGCGACGAAAGCGAACGCCAGCGTCATCGTGAACGCCTCGGCAACTCCCAGCAGCACCGCGACGAAAATCCAGAAGATCGACCACATATGCCCACCAGACTCGGTTCCCATCCAGCGTACTCCCGCTGTGGTGGCGATCACACCGGGTCAGTGGGAGTTGTTTCGCCCGTTCAGCAGCGGCAGGCCCGCCCAGAGGGAGACGAACAGGAGCAGCACGGCGATGGCGGCGACCACCGCGGCGCCGAGCGAGACGACCACGTCGAAGACGAGCAGCACGACCAGCGCCGAGACGATCGCGAAGCCCACCAGTCCGGCCCGCGCGCAGCAGTGCGAGGCCGTCACCAGCCACGGCCGCTGCCGGCGCCGGAACAGCATCCGGTGGAAGGAGACCGGAGCGATGATCAGGCAGGTGGTGACGACCGCGCCGACCAGCACGATGAGATAGATCGTCTGCTGGTGGTCGTTCAGGTCCGGGAAGCGTGGCGAGAACGGCACCGTCAGCAGGAATCCGGTCAGGATCTGCACCCCGGTCTGCAGTACCCGCAGCTCCTGGAGGAGCTCGTTCCAGTTGCGGGTGATCCGCTGTTCCGGTCCTTCGTCCGGACCACCGCCTTCGATCCCGTTCCCCTCGAAGCTGCTGGTAGCCATCAGAACACCGGCCGTCCCCCAGTCACCCCGAGGACGGTTCCGGACACGTAGGACGCTTCGGCCGGGGAGGCCAGGAAGACGAACGCCGGCGCGACCTCGGCCGGCTGGCCGGCGCGGCCCAGCGGCGTGTTGGCCCCGAATTTCTCCACCTTCTCCGGCGCCTGCGTCGCCGGCTGCAGCGGCGTCCAGATCGGTCCGGGCGCGACCGCGTTCACCCGCACCCCGTCGGGGCCGAGCTCGGCGGCGAGATTGACGGTGAAGTTGTTGATCGCGGCCTTGGTCGCGGCGTAGTCGAGCAGGCTGGTCGAGGGTTCGTACGCCTGGATCGAGGCGTTGTTGATGACGCAGCCGTTGCTCTTCTGCAGGTGCGGCACCGCCGCGCGGGTCAGCCAGAGCAGCGCGTACAGGTTGGTCTTGAAGGTCCGGTCGATCCGCTCGTCGTCCATGTCCGTCAGGCCCTTGTCACGGGCGAACTGGTAGCCGGCGTTGTTGACGAGGATGTCCAGGCCGCCGAGCTCCTGCACGGTGCGTTCGACGACCTCGTCGCACGCCTCACGCTCGCGCAGGTCGATCGGGATGGCCAGGACCGTCCGGCCGGCATCCTCGACCAGCTTCGAGGTCGTCTGCGCGTCCGGCTCCTCCTCGGGGAGGTAGGTGAAGGCCACATCGGCCCCTTCCCGGGCGTACGCGATCGCGACCGCGCGACCGATGCCGGAGTCGCCACCGGTGATCAGGGCGACCTTGCCCTCGAGACGGCCGTGGCCCTGATAGCTCGACTCGCCGTGGTCGGGCACCGGCTCCATCTCGCCGGTCAGCCCGGGAGGCTCCTGCTGCTGCGCGGGGAACTGGGTGTTGTCATCGCTCATGACGGGTCCGGTACCCACATCCGACACAATGGACCCGTGAGCGGGACGGAATCGGTGATCGCAGACGGGGGCCTGGTCCTGAAGCACCGGGCGGACGGACACCTGGAGCTGCGGGCCAACGGGATCTTCGTGATGGACACCCGGGAGACCTCGACCGAGAAGGCGCTCGCGACGCGTGCGCTCGGGCTGCACGCACAGCCGCAGCACGTGCTCATCGGTGGCCTCGGGCTCGGGTTCACCCTCGAGGCCGTGCTGGCCGACCCGCGCGTCGAGACGGTCACTGTCGTCGAGATCGAGCCGCGCCTGGTCGAGTGGATGCGCGCCGGCCGGATCCCGCACGGCCCCGCGCTGCTGGCGGACGAGCGCGTCCGGGTCGAGGTCGCCGACGTGGCCGCGGTCCTGCGGGAGAGCAGGCCGGCGGCCTACGACGTCGTGCTGCTGGACGTCGACAACGGCCCCGGCTACCTCGTCCACGACGCCAACGGGGCGCTCTACGAGGCGCCCGCCCTGGCTGACGCGCGGCTGGCCACCGCCCCAGGTGGCACGGTGGTGGTGTGGTCGGCGGCGGAGGCGCCGGCGCTGCTGGAGGTGATGGCGCAGGTCTTCGACGACGCCGAGGCGCTCTCCTATCCCGTCGACCTGCAAGGCCACTCGGAGACGTACTGGCTCTATGCGGGCACCGTCTCGCACGGGAATGGCACCAACTAGTCAAAGGTTGAACCAGACATGGACGACATGAGCTTTCGCATCGAGCACGACTCCATGGGTGAGGTCCGGGTCCCGAAGGACGCGCTGTGGCGCGCCCAGACCCAGCGGGCAGTGGAGAACTTCCCCATCTCCGGGACGCCGATCGAGCCGGCGCTGATCCATGCGATCGGCCATGTGAAGGCCGCCGCCGCGAAGACCAACCGCGATCTCGGCGTGCTCCCCGGCGACAAGGCGGAGGCGATCATCGCGGCTGCCGGCGAGGTCTCCGAGGGGCGGCACGACGACGCGTTCCCGATCGACGTGTTCCAGACCGGGTCCGGCACCTCCTCGAACATGAACGCCAACGAGGTGATCGCGTCTCTGGTGGCGCGTGCGGGCGGCGACGTACATCCCAACGACCACGTCAACGCCTCCCAGTCCTCCAACGACACCTTCCCGACCGCGATCCACGTCGCCGCCGCCGTCGCCGTCACCGAGCAGCTGCTGCCCGCGATCGACGTGCTGGCCACCTCGCTCGAGACGAAGGCCACCGAGTTCGCCGGCCTGGTGAAGTCGGGACGCACGCATTTGATGGACGCAACACCGGTCACCCTCGGCCAGGAGTTCGGAGGGTACGCAGCCACGATCCGCTACGCCGCCGAGCGGCTCGAGGCGGTGCTACCGCGGGTGCGTGAGCTGGCGCTCGGCGGCACCGCGGTCGGCACCGGGATCAACACGCCCGCGGGCTTCCCGCAGGCCGTGATCGCCGACCTGTCCGAGCGCACCGGCCAGCCGTTCACCGAGGCGCGCAACCACTTCGAGGCGCAGGGCACCCGCGACTCGCTGGTCGAGCTCTCCGGCGTACTGAAGACCATCGCCGTCGGCTTGATCAAGATCAACAACGACCTGCGCTGGATGTCGTCGGGCCCGACCACCGGTCTGGCCGAGATCCACCTGCCCGACCTCCAGCCCGGCTCCTCGATCATGCCCGGCAAGGTGAATCCGGTCGTCCCGGAGGCCACGTTGATGGTGGCGTACCAGGTGATCGGCAACGACGCCGCGGTGACCGCCGCCGGCGCCTCGGGCGCCTTCGAGCTCAACGTCGCGATGCCGGTGATGGCCCGCAACATCCTCGAGTCGATCCGCCTGCTCTCGACCTCGATGACCGTCCTGGCCGAGCGCACCGTCGACGGCATCGTGCCGATCCCCGAGCGTCTCCGCGCCTATGCCGAGTCCTCCCCCTCGATCGTCACGCCGCTCAACAAGTACATCGGCTACGAGGCCGCCGCCAAGGTCGCCAAGCAGGCCCTCGCCGAGGGCGCCACGATCAAGGACACGGTCATCAAGCTCGGCTACGTCGCCGACGGCACGATCACCGAGGAAGACCTCGACAAGGCCCTCGACGTGGAGTCCATGACCCACCCCTGATCAGACACCGCCGAGAATGTGGTTGTGGGGGGCGGACCCGGGGTTTTGTCGGCCCCCACAGACCCATGGGCCGCCCGGGGGCCCCCCGCGCCCCCAACCCCCGCCCCCGCCCCCCCCACGGGGCGGGGCGCCCCGGGGGGAGACGGGG
>NZ_JBHVKN010000069.1:0-23576 GCF_042798075.1 Nocardioides sp. NPDC057772 | reverse complement strand
GGACCTGTGCCTCCATCTGATCCGCACCGACCACGGCCAGCACGCCGCCAACACCATCGCCCGGAGTTCACCTTGAACTTGGCGTGACCGATGTTCACGACCGTCTTGGTGCCCTTGGTCGCGTCGAGGAGCGTCAGCCGCAGGGCGACGACCTCAACCAGGTTCTTGCTGCGCTCGACGACGACCTTGGTCTCGATCTTGGCCAGGCCGGGGATGTCGACGCGGGAGAGCGCCGACTCGAGCTGAGCGAGGGAGACCTTCTGGTCGCCGACGTAGATGTCGCCGAACTTGGTGCCCGCGATGGACGTCGAGGCGCCCTTGCCCTTGACGAACTTGGCGTTCGCCTGGGCGCGGATGGCCTCGATGCGGATCGCGCCGTCGCCGATGTTGACGCTGGCGACCTCGCCGAAGGTGTAGCCCTCAGCGGTGGTCTTGGTCTGGTTCGAGCGCTGACCGCTGGTCAGGCCCTTGACGTCCAGGATGTCGCCCGCGTTGCCCAGCGGCACGCCGGCGATGGACTTGGTCTTCAGCTTGCCCTTGGTGCCGGCGCAGCCGGCGTTGGTCAGCGGGTTCTTGCCGATCTGGACGGCGCCGCCGAGGGCGGTGGCGTCGATGGAGTTGGAGAAGCCGCGGAAGGTGGCGGTGAAGGCCTGGCCGTTGATCTCGGCACGGGAGCGACCGACGATGACCTCGGAGTCGCTGCCGTGGAGCTTGATCCAGATGCCGTTGGCGTAAGCCTCGGCGCCGTCGGCGTTGGTCTTCTCGACGGTGTTGCCGATGCCGATGGTGGCGATGCCGGGGATGACCAGCGGCTTGTCACGGCCGGGGACCGGAAGGTCGATCTTCTGGCCGGGGCCGGCCGGGTCGAGGACCACGTGGGCGATCTTGGCCTTGGAGTCGGCCTTGTAGCCCTTGCCGTCCCACCAAGCCTGGGAGACCGAGCTCAGACCCTCGACGGTGACCTTGCCCAGCGGGCTCTTGTCGAGCACGACGTCGGCGATCTTGTGCTCCGAGATGGACTTGACCATGTCGCCGGACTTGATCGTCCGCTGCTTGGTGGTGGTCGCACCGATCGTGCCGATGCCGGGCACCTTGGCGCCGGCGGTGTTGTTGCTGACGTTGTGACCGGCCTTACGGGTGCAGCCGATGGTCTGGTAGCCGAGGTCGCCCGAGTTGGCCGGGATGCTTCCGCCGGTGACGCGGGTGCCGAAGCCGCTCGCGAACATCCCGAAAGAGGTGTTCGTCAGCGCGGCCTGTGAAGGCGCCGGCACAACCAGAACTGCGCCGACGACGGCGGCAGCGGCTGCGGACAGCGCAAGCGTACGGATGCTTCGCATTGTTTGTTGGACTCCGATTCTGCGGTGGGGATCCCCCAAGATCCCCGCAACGGGGCCGTGCCACCTGCCAGATCCGGGGGAACCTGGCGCACTCCCGAGTTAAGGGGTGGCACATCGGGCAAACGAGAGAAAACCACGGAAGTTATCGGGACGGAGGTCCTATTTCTGAATGACCCGTCCTGGCCACCCTCAGCCCACCCGGTCACAAGCAGACGGGCCGTGACCTCAGGATGAGGTCACGGCCCGTCTGGGGCAGGCGTTGACTACGGGGTCAGGTCGAGACGGATCCCGGTCAGTCCGTCGACGACACCGGTCACCGTGTCGAGCACCGGGGCCACCACGTTCTTGCCGAGCGAGGGCTGCGCCGGCGGAGTCGGCTCCGGGGTCGGCTCGGGCTCGGGCTCCGGCTGCGGCTCAGGGGCCGGCTCCGGAGCGGGTTCGGGGGCCGGCTCCGGAGAGGGCTTCGGCTGCTTGTCCGCCAAGGTGTCTCCGCTGCGCGGAGCGGAGATCGACCCGCTGGCGGCGTGGGCGCCGCCGTAGTTATCGGCGCTGGAGGGCGCGTCGTAGTCGCCGTTGGAGTGCTTGCCGGGGGTTGCCCGTCCGGCGGTGCGGGAGAACAGCGAGGTCTCCTGCGGGGCGATGACCCCGGGGGCGCTGATGACCTGCTGGACGTCGGTGTCGCTGACCACGGGAACCGCGTCGTACGGGTCGGCCTGGGTCTTGACCTGCTGGGTCTGGGCCTCGGGGTCCGTGCCGACGTTGGCCTGGGCGAAGGCGCCGATGCCGGCCGAGGCGATCGCCATCGCCGCGAGCGGCAGGAGCACGGTCTTCTTGTGCCGGTTGCGGCTCGCCGGAGCCGGGCGCTGGTCGACGGACGAGCCGTCCCGGTTGGGGACCTGGGCCGCGGCGTACGGCGGCATCGCGGGGTTGGCGAACGTCACGGGCCCGGCCGGGTGGAACTGCTGGGCCGTGTAGGGGCTCGGCTGGTAGGCGTAGCGCGGCAGCTGGGCGTGGGAAGGCATCGGGTGCTGGTAGGCGGGCCGCGGCGGCTGGAAGAAGCGGGCGTCGGGGTGCCGTGGGGCGACCGTCGGGCGGGGCTGCGGCTGGTAGGGCGTGTAACGCGGCCGCGCCTGCTCCGGGGATCGGTTCGTCTTGGGAGTGTTGAACCACGACTCGGTCGCCGGCGACAGCCCCTCGAGAGCGCGGTTGGCGATCTCGAGGGGGTCGGGCGCGATGTCGTTCGTGGGGCGCATCTGTGGGGCGGGGTGTCGAGCCGGCGTGGGCGGGACGTTCGAGTGGTCCCCCGTCGCGGGCCGACGATTCGCTTCAGTCATCTGACGCTGTCTCCTGAGCGCGTAGCGAGTGTCGGTGGTGTCGCGCAGCACGTAACGGAACCAGAATCTCGACTGCTTGTCACCTTCTTCTCGGAAAAAAGTTACTGACAAGCCCAAATGAGGGGAAGGAGTAACAGCGAAGATACGGCCCTGGGTATATTCGAGCTGCTGATTACAGCGCTGCGATGGCTTCGGCGATGCTCAGTGTGCGCCGCGCGGACTCGACGTGGAGGTTCTCCACCATCTTGCCGTTGTAGGTCACGACGCCGCCGTCGCTGGCCTCCCAGGTCTCGATGAGACCCTTGGCGTCGGCCACTGCCTGCTCGCTCGGGGCGAAGCCGGCGTTGGCGGCCTCGACCTGGGACGGATGGACCAGGGTCTTACCGTCGAACCCGAAGATCCGCCCCTGCTCGACCTCGGCCGCGTAGCCGTCGGCGTCCTTCACATTGTTGTAGACGCCGTCGAGGATGACCTTGCCGCTCGCGCGCGCGGCGAGCACCGCGAGCTGGAGCGACGTGACCAGGTTGGCGCGGGCGGGGACGTGGTCGACGTACAGCTCCTTGACCAGGTCGTTCGTGCCGAGGACGAGCACTGTCAGCCGCTCCGATGCGGAGGCGATCTCCTCGGCGTGGAGAATGGCGTACGGGCTCTCGATCATCGCCCAGAGCTTGGTCTTCTCCGGGACGCCGGCCTTCTCGAACGCCGCGACGAGGTCGAGCACCTGCTGGGGGCTGTTGACCTTGGGGACGACGATGGCGTCGGGGGCGGCCTTGGCGGCGGCGGCCAGGTCGTCGGCGTGCCACTCGGTGTCGGCGCCGTTGATCCGGATGGTGAGGTACTTGTTGCCGTACTCGCCCGACGACACGGCGGCAGCCGCGTTCTCGCGGGCCTCCGGCTTGGCGTCGGGGGCGACGGCGTCCTCGAGGTCGAGGATCAGCGCGTCGGCGGTGATCGTCTTGGCCTTCTCGAGGGCGCGCGTGTTGGAGCTCGGCATGTAGAGAACCGAGCGGAGGGGGCGGAAGGTCGTGTCGGTCATCTCAGTCCTCGATCTCGATCGCGTCGTAGAGCTCCTTGAGCTTCGGGTCGATGGCGGCCAGCTCCTCGGCGAGGTCGACGAGCACCAGGCACTGCTTGAGCGAGGCGTCGTCCTCCATCTTGCCGTCGAGCATCACCGCACCGGTGCCGTCGCCCATCGCCTTGACGACCCTGCGGGCGTGCTTGATGTCCTCGACGCTGGGGGAGAAGACGCGGTTGGCGATCTCGATCTGCTTCGGGTGGAGGCTCCAGGTGCCGACGCAGCCGAGCAGGAACGCGTTGCGGAACTGGTCCTCGGCCGCGACCACGTCCGTGATGTCGCCGAACGGGCCGTAGTAGGGGTAGATCCCCGCCTCGGCGCAGGCGTCGACCATCTTCGCGATCGTGTAGTGCCACAGGTCCTGCTGGAAGACCGTGCGGTTGCCGTGGATGTCGCCGTCGACCGGGTCCTGGCGGACGAGGTAGCCCGGGTGGCCGCCGCCGACGCGGGTGGTCTTCATCTTGCGGTCGGCCGCCAGGTCCGCGGGGCCCAGTGAGATGCCCTGCATGCGCGGGGACGCGAGGGCGATCTCCTCGACGTTGGCCACGCCGCGGGCGGTCTCGAGGATGGCGTGGATGAGGATCGGCCTCTGTACGCCGCCCTTGGCCTCGAGCTGCGCGAGCAGCCGGTCCACGTAGTGGATGTCCTCGGGGCCCTGCACCTTCGGCACCATCACGACGTCGAGCTTGTCGCCGATCTCGGTGACCAGGGTGATGAGGTCGTCGAGCACCCACGGGGAGTCGAGGCTGTTGATCCGGGTCCAGAGCTGGGTCTTGCCGAAGTCGGTCGCCTTGGCGATCTCGACCAGGCCCTCGCGCGCGGCGACCTTGTTGTCGGCCTTGACGGCGTCCTCCAGGTTGCCGAGGAGGACGTCGACGGTGCCGACCATGGCCGGCACCTTGGCCGCCATCTTCGGGTTGGACGGGTCGAAGAAGTGGATCGCGCGACTCGGCCGTGCCGGGATCTCCCGCAGCGGTGCGGGGGCGCCCACCGCCAACGGCGCGAAGAAGTCCTTAGGGCTCTTGTGACTCATGCCGGTCACCCTAACGGCCGGGGGTTACCCGTCGGTAGGTGTCTCGGCTTGTAACGATCACGACCGGCGTCGGGCGGGGTGCTCCTTCGGTACGCGGGCGCCGTGACGGATCCGGGTGCCGGCATCGAAGCCGGCGAGGACGGAGCGCACCGTGGTGCGGAGCTTGCTGGGGTTCTTCCGGTAGTTGGTCATGACTCCATCGTGGTCGAGGTGAGCCGGTTCGAGGAGTGGCAGGATTGACTATAAATGATAGATTCTTGCCATGCCTGCGAAGCCGTCCATCGCCATCCCGATCGTCGACGGGATGACCCTGTTCGAGATCGGGATGCCGCTCGAGGCGCTCGGCTACGACTGGGACCACGACGCCAGCCCGCTCTATGACGTGGTGCTCTGCGGCGACCTGCGCGGCGTCCGTGTCCACGGTGGGCCGCGGCTCACGCCGCAGCGGCCGATGACCGCGCTCGCCGAGGCCGGCACCGTGCTGGTGCCCGCGATCCGGCCTGGGGAGCCGATCAGCTCGACCCTGCTCCGGGAGCTCCGCCGGGCCGCCGAGGCCGGAGCCCGGATGGTGTCGCTGTGCACCGGTGCCTTCGCCCTGGCCGAGGCCGGGCTGCTCGACGGCCGCCGGGCCACGACCCACTGGCGGTGGGCGGAGCTGTTCCGGCGTACGTATCCGGGGGTCGAGCTCGACCCGCGGGCGATCTACGTCGACGACGGTGTGCTGACGAGCGCGGGCTCGGCCGCCGGCCTGGACCTGTGCCTCCATCTGATCCGCACCGACCACGGCCAGCACGCCGCCAACACCATCGCCCGCAATCTGGTCATCGCCTCGCACCGCGACGGCGACCAGGCCCAGTACGTCGCGGCCGACCCGCTCACCGAGCAGGCCCACTGGCTCGACGAGCTGCGCACCTGGCTCCGGGCGAACCTGCACGAGGACGTCACCCTCGAGCGCTTGGCGGCGGCCGCCGCGGTCTCGCCCCGCACGCTCGCGCGCCGCTTCGAGCGCGACCTCGCCACCACCCCGATGCGCTGGGTGAGCGCCGAGCGGATCGCGGTTGCCAAGACTCTCCTGGAGACCACGGACCTGCCCATCGACCGGATCAGCCACGAGGCCGGCTATCTCTCCCCGGTGACCTTCCGGGCCGGGTTCACCTCGGAGGTCGGGGTCACCCCTGGGCGCTACCGGGCCCGGTTCACCGCTCAGACGGTCTGAACGACGACACTCGTCTGATGTCGCGGTCAGCGATATTCGCTGGGCCGGGTCGATCGGTGGTGGGAGGCTGCCGCAAGGTCAGGTGACAACGACAGGAGACACTGATGTCCCTCACTCGCGTACACAACTTCTCGATCTCCCTGGACGGCTTCGGGACCGGCGAGCCGCAGACCCTCGAGACGCCGTTCGGCCATGCCGGCGAGCGTCTTCACGAGTGGATGTTCGTCGACTCCACGGGGGTCGACGGCCTCTTCGCCAGGCAGTACGAGACCGGGATCGGCGCCGAGATCATGGGCGCCAACAAGTTCGGCCCGCCGGGATGGCACGAGGACCCCGAGTGGAAGGGATGGTGGGGCGACAACCCGCCCTACCATCACCCGGCCTTCGTGCTGACCCATCACGAGCGCGAGCCGATCGAGATGGAGGGCGGCACCACCTTCTACTTCCGCGCCGCGACACCCGCCGAGGTCTTGGAGGAGGCGCGGGCAGCGGCTGATGGACAGGACGTGCTGATCGGCGGCGGCGCCACCGTGGTGCGCGACTTCCTCCTGGCGGACCTGATCGACCACATGCACGTGGCAGTCGTCCCGATCGTGCTCGGACGCGGCGTACGTCTGTGGGACGGTCTCGAGGAGCTCGAGTCGACCTTCGACATCGAGTCGGTCGCCTCGCCCAGCGGCGTCACCCACCTCACCTTCTCGCGCAAGGGGTGAGACTCAGCGGCGCCGCTGCCACCAGCGGCGCTTCTTCTCCTGGGTGGTGGCACGGCGGCTCCTGGCCGCCTCCACTCGGGCGGCGCGGCGCTCGCGCCAGGCGGCCAGGGTGGCGTCGACGTCGCGCGGCATGGTGATCAGCGGCGGCCCCTCGGGGGCGCCGTAGCGGGCCGCGATGACGCGCTCGTTGAACTCCTCGACGATCCGGCGGGCGCCGTCCTCGGTGGTCTGGGTGTCGAGGAGGTCGTCGAGCTCGGCGTCGTCCTTGCGCAGCTGGACGGACCGGGGGAGCACCACGATCTGCTCGCGCTCGACGAGCTGCTTGATCCACCAGTCGGGATCGTGGTCGCGGTCGAGGTTCTTGATCGGCTTGCCGGCGCCGGGCAGGTTGTCGAACTCGCCGCGAGCGATGCCCTGGCGCACCACCTCCTCGACGTAGAGGCGCTGCTGCCGCATCCGATCGGCGGCCGCGGCCCTCGACTCCGCCTCGTTGATCGGTTCGGCGTGCACCTCGGTGAACTCTTCGTCGGGATCGGTCATGGCGACACCTCCTGATGTCGACCACTTTACCGAGCCGATGACACATTGTGAAACCCTTCACAAGGTGTCATCGGCTGGTGCAGCGCGTGCCAGGAGCAGCAGCGCTCCCGCCAGGGCAGCAGCCAGACCGCACACCGCCCACACCGTCAGGTAACCCGACAGTGGCGCCTTCGCCTCAGCTCCGATCGACCCGGTGGAGGCCAGCGCGATCGCGAAGACGGCCGAGGCGATCGCCCCGCCGACGGTCTTGGTCGCGTTGGTCATCCCGGTCGCGAAAGCGGTGCGTGACGTCGGAGCGGCCGCTGCGGCAGCAGCCGGCAGCGACGCCACCAGGGCGCCCGAGCCGAGGCCGATCACGGCCATGTTGAGCAGCGCCTGCCCGGTCGACCCGTGGAGCGGCAGCCACATCAGATAGCCGAGCGCCACCAGGAAGCAGGCCACCGCCTGCGACCGCATCGGCCCGAGGAACCGCGCCCACAACGGCAGCGTGAACGCGCCGAGCGCCATCGTGATGACGTACAGCGCGATCAGCATCGACACGAACGACGCGTCCGCACCCAACCCGTAGCCCGTCACGGCGGGGTCCGTCCGCGCGAACGTCGACAGCGGGATCTGCGCCCCGAGCACCGACATCCCGAACAGGAACGCGGTCAGCTGGATCGGCCATTGCCCCCGAGACACGAGCAGCCGTACGTCGATCAGGGGCTCGCTCCGCCGCACCTCGACCTTCCAGAACGGCCACAGCGCTGCCAGCCCCAGCACCACCAGACCCCAGGCGAGGAGGGAGCCGGCGCCGAGGACACGTACGCCGATCAGGCCTGCCATGACCAAGCCGAGCACCAGGGTCAGCACCCCGAGCCCGGCCCAGTCGAAGCTGCTCTCTGCCGGGGCGGCAGGACGGTCGGACTCGATCCCGAGCGCGATCACGACGAATACGGCGGTGACGCACAGCGCCGGGATGGCCAGGATCGCTGCCATCGGCAGTGCTCCGACCAGAGCGCCGGCAGCAACGGCGCCGATGATCACCGAGATCTCCAGCGCTCCGACCAGGATGCCGGCGGCTTTGCGGGTGAGCGCCGTGTCCCCGTTCGTACGCCGGTGGACGATCGCCACCTCGAGCGGCAGCCAGATGACGTAGGCGCCCTGGATCGACCAGGCGACCAGGAATGAGCCGAAGTCGGGAGCGATGACGGTCCACCAGGTCGCCGCCGCGGTCAGACCGGTCGCCAGCAGGAGCACCTTCTTGTGGCCGATCAGGTCGCCGAGCCGCGCCAGCGGCGGCACGCACAGCGCGGAGACGATCAGCTGCCCGGCCTCCAGCCAGTTGAGGTCGGCGTCGGAGACGCCGAGGTGGTCGGCGAGGTCGGAGAAGATCGGGGTGTAGTAGCCCTGCAGGATGCCGCTGGCGAACTCGACGGCCACCAGGAAGCCGACGATCACCCAGATCCCGCGCGCGGCCTTCTCCAGGCCGGTGCTCTGGCGTTCAGCGGTCACAGCGACTCGATCAACCTTCGGTAGAAGCGGATGCCGTCGAGGTAGTCGTCGACCCGGATGTTCTCGTCGGCGGCGTGGATGGTGGCCCGCTGGGCTGCCGTCATCCGGAACGGTGCGAACCGGTAGACCCGGTCGCAGATCTCGTAGAAGAAGCGGGAGTCGGTTGCCGCCATGACGGTGTAGGGGGCCGGGACCGCCTCCGGGAAGACCTCCGTGATGGCGTCGGTGATCTTCGCGAAGGCCTCGTCACGAGGCGAGACCGGGGACGGCTCGCCCGCGCGGACGACCTCGATCTCGACCTGCCTGTCGCCGATCGCGGCCCGCAGCCGCTCGACGACCTCGGCGACCGTCTCGCCGATCATGATCCGCAGGTTGACCCCGGCCGAGGCGGCGGAGGCGATGACGTTGGCCGCCGGGCTGCCCTCGAGCGTGGTGATCGCGACGGTGGTGCGGGTCAGCGCCGCGGGTTCGGGCCCGAGCCGGGGCAGCAGCCGGGCCAGCGCCGGCGCCAGCCGGCCGGCGTTGGCCAGCACGGGCCTCAGGGGCTTGGCGGCGTACGGCGCGATCTGCTCGAACATCTCGACCGTCGGCGCCGGCAGCTGCACCGGCATCGACATCCGGTCGAGCCGGGTGATCGCGCGGGCCAGCCGGGCGGTCGGCCCGTTCTGCCGTGGGGTGGAGGAGTGGCCGCCGTCGCCCGTCACCCGGAGGCGTACGTCGGTGGTGCCCTTCTCGGCCACGCCGACGACACCGACGGGAGCGGCGACGCCGGGGAAGGCGTCGAACGCGACCGCGCCGCCCTCGTCGAGTACGAACCACGGCTCGACGCCCTGGGTCCGCAGCTCCGCGACGGCCGCCCGGGCGGCCGCACCGGTCGTCTCCTCGTCGGAGCCGAACGACAACCACACGTCGTACGCAGGCGTGCATCCGTCGGCGAGGAGCCCCTCGACCGCGGCGCAGATGGCCACCAGCTGGCCCTTGTCGTCGAGGGTGCCGCGCCCGTGGATCACGCCGTCGACGATCTCGCCGCCGAACGGGTCGTGCGTCCACTCGCCGGCGATCGGGACGACGTCCTGATGGGCCATCAGGACGACCGGCTTCTCGGGCGAGGCGCCGGGCCAGCGGAAGAGGAGCCCGTGCCCGCCGACCGGGGTGAGGTCGAGGGTCGCGTGGAGCAGCGGGAAGTGCTCGCGCAGCGCCTCGTGGAGCTGCGCGAACGCCTCGGCCTCCCCGGCTGAGCCGTCGTTGACGGTCGGAGCCCGAAGTGCGGCCTGAAGTGCGGCGACGGGGTCGAGTGTCATGACCGAAACCTAGTCGGTCCCGCTCGATGCGGATGAGGTTGTTGCCGACTCCGTCACCAGTTTGTGGCGCCCCCGGGCAGCCTCACGTCGCGCGGGTGGATGACGTAGGTGATCCCGTCGGTCGAGGTCTGCCAGACCCGCTCGAAGTTCTCCCGGGTGTAGACGTTGCGCACCTCGTCGTTGGAGTCGTGGTTGGGGTCGTAGACGATCGGGTCGCCCTCGGCCGTGAAGCCGCCGATGACCAGCAGGTGGCCGCCGGTGCCGTAGCCGGCCTCCGGCATCTCCTCGCGCTCCCAGCTGGCCGAGACGACCAGCGGGAAGCCGGCCGCGACCAGGGTCTCGGCCTCGACCAGCGAACGCAGCCGGGTCACGACACCGTCCAGGCCCCAGCGGCCGGCGTAGGCGGTGTTGAACGGCCAGTTGCCGGCGCCCTCGTAGGCGTAGTCCCAGGTGTTGATCGCGGCATAGGCGACCTGCGGGTCGCCGTTGGGCGCCTCGATGCCGTCGAGCTCGCTCGCCGGGACCTCGTGACCCCAGTGGTACTGCACCATCGTCGTCGACGTCGGCGAGCACCAGACCTGGCCGCCGCCACCGAACTCCGGGTATTCGCCGCGGTGGATGTTCTGGCTGAACGGCGGCACCCCGAGGTCGACCGCCCGGTCGAGGGTCGGCGTGCTGGTGCCGGGGTAGGCGGAGTCGGGCAGGTATTCGTTGGTCAGCGTCGCGACCGACCGCAGGCTCGGCGAGACGGTCGAGCCCTCGGGGCGCAGCAGGGTGACCCGGGTCTGGAACGCCTCGGGCTCCTTGCCGGTCCTGGCGACGTAGGTGTCGGTGTAGAGCGCCGCGTCGGTGTCTCTCTGCCCCTCGACGGAGGTGCGGTGGATGTCGCCCGCGGCGAAGTCGTCGCCGGCTGTCCAGCGGCCCATCACGAACCACTTCGTCCAGGTGCCGTCCGCCTTGCGTCCGCGGAACCGGATCTCGGCCCAGGTGCCGGTCGGGGTGTCGACGTCCCACGAGGTGATCGACTCGTCGATCGCGTACCCGGTCGTGACCACGGGCGACGTCCAGGTGCCGAGCTCGTACGTCTTCGCCGAGCCGTCCCCGAACGGGTCGATGTAGGTCGTCGTCTCGGTGCCGCGCCCGATCCGGAGCGTGCCGTGCCGGTCCGGGCGCAGGTTGCTCGACCTGCCCTTCGCGAAGTCCTCGAGGCTGTTCCAGCGGGTGAGGGTGATATCGGTGGGCTGGGTCTCGGGCCCGGCCGCGTGGACCGGAGTCGTGGGCGAAACCAGGACGGCTGCGGCGGCGAGGGCGGCGACGTACGCAAGGCGGGACCGAGATCTCATGTCGGAACGCTATTCCTCCTCGGAGAGCGCGGCCACGACAATTCGTCGGTGTCGGCTGGCATCCTGGTCGGCGTGAACAACTTCGCATCCGACGGCTGGTTCAAGGACGAGTTCCACAAGAGGTATGCCGAGTCGGCCAAGGAGATCGGCCGGTTCAACCTGGCTGTGTTCGGCAAGACGGGTGTCGGCAAGTCGACGCTGGTCAACGCCGTCTTCGGGGCGGAGGTCGCGAAGACCGGTATCGGCGAGCCGGTGACCAAGGAGTCCACGCTCTACCTGCACACCAGCGGCTTCTTCGGGCTGCTCGACACCCAGGGCCTGGAGATCGGCATCGAGGGCGACCGGGTGATCCGCGATCTGGCCAAGCTCATCCAGGACCGGCGCCGCAAGCCGCAGTCGGAGCAGATCCACGTGGCCTGGTACGCCGTACGTTTCGCCGACCGCCGCTTCGAGGACACCGAGGCCGCGTTCATTCGCAAGCTGGCCGACCTGGGACTTCCGGTGGTCCTGGTGATGACGCAGGTGCCGACGTCCCCGACCGGCGCCTACCACCCGGACGCGGTCGAGTTCGCCCAGCAGATCGACGCGCGCGGCCTGCCGGTGCACGGGGCCCGGGTCTACCTGACCAACGCCAAGGCCGACGAGTTCTCGGGCCAGCAGGTCCACGGACTGCAGGAACTTGTTGATGCCACCTTTCGATGCGCGCCTGCAGGCGTCGAGGAGGCCCTCACCGCGGCGCAGAGGGTGGATCTCAAGCGGAAGCAGGAGCAGGCGAACACCGTGATCGCGGGCGCCGCGACCGCGGCCGGCGCGGCCGGTGCCACCCCGATCCCGTTCTCCGACGCGGTCGTGCTGGTGCCGATCCAGCTCGGGATGATGGCCCGTATCTCGGCCATCTACGGCATCGAGGTCGACAAGGCGGCGATGGCCTCGATCGCCGCCACCGCGGCCGCCACCCAGGCCGGCCGCACCGTGGCCGGCAATCTGCTCAAGATGGTCCCCGGCTTCGGCACCGTCGGCGGCGGCGCGATCAACGCCACCGTCGCCGCGGGCTTCACCGGTGCCATCGGCGCCGCCTGGTCGGCCGTGTGCGTCAGGCTCGGCGAGGGCAAGCTCCGTGGGGTCAACGGCGCGCTGGACACCGAGAGCATCCGGTCGTTGTTCCTCGACGAGCTGAAGAACCAGATCTCGCGGCTGAAGCTCAACGCCAAGGAGAAGTGAGGCGCATGCCTTGATGGAGGAGCCGGGACCGGTTGGAGGCGCTCCCCGGGACGGCTACGACGCCGAGTCGACCACAACCCCCGAGCGGGGTCACCCACATCACCTTCGACCGAAAGCGGCGCTGACACCACTAGGGTTCAGGCGTGGCCAGCTTCCTCTCACTCCCGCTCCTGCAGACGCCGCGCGCCCGGATCGCGCGCACGGTCCGGGCGGTGACCGGCGGTCCGAGCCCGTTGACCGACCGCACGGTGCTCATCACCGGAGCGAGCTCGGGGATCGGCGAGGCCACCGCGTACGCCGCCGCCCGGAGGGGTGCGCATGTCCTCCTCGCCGCGCGCCGGGCCGACGAGCTGGCGCGGGTTCGCACGGCGGTCGAGGGCGAGGGCGGGCGAGCATCGACGTACGTCGTCGACATGGCCGACGGCGACTCGATCGATGCACTGGTCGAGCGGCTGCTGGCCGAGCACGGCGCGGTCGACTACCTGGTCAACAACGCCGGCCGGTCGATCCGGCGGTCGCTGGAGCTGACCCACGACCGCTTCCACGACTTCGAGCGGATGATGGCGGTCAACTACTTCGGTGCGGTGCGGCTCACGATGGGCCTGCTGCCGGCGATGCGGGCCCAGCGGTTCGGCCACGTGGTCAACATCGTCACCTGGGGCAACCAGATCAAGGCACCGAAGTTCGCCGCCTACATCGCCGCGAAGTCGGCGCTCGACATCTTCGGTCGGATCCTGAGCCGCGAGACCTACTTCGACAACGTCACCTACACGAACATGCGCGTCGCCATCGTCCGGACGCCGATGATCGCGCCGACCGCGGAGTACGAGGGCCGTGGTGAGAGTCCCGAGGAGTGCGCCGAGCGGGTCGTGCGGGCGCTCGAGGACCGGCCGGTGACGGTGAACGGTGCGTTCGGCTCGGTCTTCGAGATCCTCAACATCGCCGCGCCCCGACTGGCTGATCTCGCGATGGCGGTCTCCCACAGGCGTACGCCGGATTCTGCTGCGGCCCGTGGAGTGGATGTTCATCTAGGTATGCAGCGGAGCATGCACTTCCCAAGCGGAGCTCCACGAGGGGAGTGATGGTTCGTCTGCGTACCTAGACGAACATCCACCCGGATCACCCCGCCCGGCGCATCGCCCGAAAGAGCCGTTCGATCGACTCGGCGGGGCGGTCGTAGTCGGACCAGATGAATCGGATCATCGCCGACCTGGTCAGCTCACGCAGCTCGTCCTCTCGGCGCTTCTCCTCGAACACCACGTCACCCGGGTTCTGGCCAGGCTCGAGCAGCCTGCCGTACTTGATCTTTCCGTCGAACTCGCCGAGCAGCCCGTATTGCGGCCATGCCCAGTCCGTGATGCCGGCGAGTGTGCCGTCGGGGCGGCGCACTTCGTACTGCAGGAGGGGCCGGGGAACGCCGTAGCGTTTGAACATCGCCGTGCCTCGCGACTCACCGACCGAGCCTGACCGCCCGTCGGCGTAGGGCAGCACCGTCCCCACACGGCGCATAAAGGGCCAATGCTCCATGATCGAGTATGCAGCGTCGAGCTGTTCTCGGTTGAACCTCTTGCTCCGCAGACCTGAGTCGAGCAGACACCACGCCGCCTCGGTGTCGATGCGTGATGCTGTCTCGAGTACGCACCGTTCCGGGCGCACCACCCGCTGACCTTCCACCTCGATGACGTCGTCGTGACCGATGAACCCTTCATGGTGCACAACGTCACCCTCGATCCGGCCCGGGCCTCCGTCGAGCCGGGTGACGTGCACGCGGTCGAGCGGTATCCGCCAGAGGTCGATGTCGTGGCGTACGACTCCTGACGCGTGGCTCAACGCCACATTCGGCCCGAGCGCGTGGAGCACGGCGCTGGAGCGCACGCGGTGACGGCCGACGTCGTCGAGCTCCGCCCATGCGGCCGCAGAGGCGTAGGCGCCCCTTCTGATCCGGTGCCACTCCTTGCGTCGAACCATCTTGGTGATCTCGCGGTCGGCGTAGCCCGCCGCCTTGGCGTGTTGTGTCGTGAAGAAGCCGGCTCGTTCGACGGCAAGGTCCAGTTCATCCATGGCCCGACCGTCGCCCGGTCGCGACTGCTTTTCCAGCCCGACCCAGGCGCGTGTGGATAACTCGTGCGCGAGAGGCTTATGTGGATGGTCAGCGGCCCGGGGGATGTTGGTCTAGGTACGCAGCCGAACCGTCACTCCCCTCGTGGAACTCCGCTAGGTAAGTGGATGCTCGTCTGCATACCTAGACGAACATCCCCCTCACCACCGGCCGCGGTGGACGACCTCCTCGAGCGGCGTGCGCCTACGGCGAGTGGGGGAGCCCTTGGCACCACCGGGGGCGGGGTGGCCGATGGTGACGGCGCCGATGGGGTCGAACTCGTCGGGGATGTCGAACGCCTTGCGGACCGCGGCGTCGGACTCGGGAGGGATCCCGAAGTAGAGCGCGCCAAGGCCCTCGTCGACCACCGTCTGCAGGATCAGCATCGTCGCCATCGCGGTGTCCATGTGCCAGAACGGCATCGGCCAGCGGGACTCGTCGCGGTCGGTCCAGCCCTTGTCGGGCTGCGCGTAGCGGTCCAGGTAGGCGGCCTTGGAGGAGCACGGGATGACGATCACCGGGGCCGTCATCATCCCGGTGAGCCAGCTGTCGGGGTTGTCCACGTCGGCCGTGGCCTCCCAGTAGCGGCGTACGTCCTCGGGGGTGTCGAGCACGAGGAAGGCCCAGCCCTGGGAGAAGCCCGCCGACGGCGCCCGGGTGGCGTTGTGCAGGATCCTGTCGAGCACCTCAGGGTCCACCGGATCGCCGGTGTAGCTGCGGACCATCTTGCGGCGGCGTACGACCTCGGAGAACTCCATAGGC
Source organism: Nocardioides sp. NPDC057772 (assembly GCF_042798075.1). Taxonomy (NCBI): domain Bacteria; kingdom Bacillati; phylum Actinomycetota; class Actinomycetes; order Propionibacteriales; family Nocardioidaceae; genus Nocardioides; species Nocardioides sp. NPDC057772. The sequence goes on along the minus strand of NZ_JBHVKN010000069.1, from coordinate 8,109 downwards.
CCAGTCTCTCGTCTAAGGCGCTCGGGCCTGGGCTGAGGTCGGAAAGTAAGGCGCGCGACCGATCCGAGAACCTACCTCAGCGGAGGAGCCTTCTCGTTGTCAGCAGGACATCCCAGCAGGGCGACACAGCAGGAGATTCAGATGTACACCAGCGTAGGTTACGAAGCAGAGGTCAAGTACCGCCGCCAGCAGATCCAGAAGGACCTGGCCAAGCGCCAGCGGGCCACCGAGGCCCGTCAGACCCGACGCAACCGCACCCGCTGAGATGCGGGCGCAGGACCGACAACGCCGAGCAGGAGAGATCCGGCTCGGCGTTGTTCCATGTCCGGGGCACGGCGGTTCCGCCCCCTCGGCCGACGCGATGTTGTCCGATGGCGCGATGATTGCGCCCATGGCGCAGAGTGCCGAGAGGCTGGTCGGACGTGACGCCGACCTGGAGACGCTGACGGGTCTGGTCGGGCTGCCCGGTCCGGACGGCACGGCTCAGCACGGTGAGGGCAAGCATGTCCTTCTCGCCGGCGACGCCGGTGTCGGGAAGACCCGGATCCTGCGCGAGCTTTGTGCCCGCGCCGCTGCGGCCGGCAGGCAGGCGCTGGTCGGGCACTGTCTCGACTTCGGCGACAGCGCCGAGGCCTACCTGCCGTTCACCGAGATCCTCGACAGCATCGCCACCGCGCTGCCCGACGTGGTCGCGCAGGTCGCCGACGTACATCCAGCGCTCCTGCGGATGGCGCCCGTCGCCCGTGCGCTCGGCGGGGCTGACACCGCCGCGCAGGAGGCGCTCGACCGAGGCAACCTCTTCGCCGCGATCCACGCCCTCCTGGAGCGCGCCGCCGAGAAAGCGCCCGTGCTGGTCGTGGTCGAGGACACCCACTGGGCCGACCAGTCCACCCGCGACCTGCTGACCTTCCTGTTCACCCGGCCCTTCGACGGCCCGGTGACGATCGTCGCCTCCTACCGTGCCGACGACCTCCACCGCCGCCACCCGCTGCGCCGCCAGCTCGCCGAGTGGACCCGGCTGCCGTCGGTCGAGCGGTTCCATCTCGGCCGTCTCTCTGACGACGACGTACGCATCCTGGTCGGTGAGCTGGCCGGTGAGCTGGCCGGTGAGATCGCCGACGGGTTCGACGTCGAGAGCGTCGTACGCCGCGCCGACGGCAACGCCTTCTTCGTCGAGGAGCTGGTGCAGGCCGCGGGTGCCGACGAGCTTCCCTGGGACCTCGCGGACCTGCTGCTGATCAGGCTGGAGCAGCTCGACGCGACCGCGCGCGAGGTGGTCGACACCGCCAGCGCCGCCGGCCGCGACGTCAGCGACGAGCTCCTCGAGGCCGTCGCCGGCCTCGACCGCGCCACCCTCGACTCCGGGCTGCGGCAGGCGATCGAGCGCGCCATCCTGGTGCCGCGCGAGGACGGCTACTACGTCTTCCGGCACGCCCTGCTCGGGGAGGCCGTCTACGACGACCTGCTCCCGGGGGAGCGGGTCCGGCTCCACCAGCGGTACGTCGAGGCGCTGAGCAGCGACCTCTCGACCGGCAGCGCCGCCGGACTGGCGCGCCACGCTCGCCTCGCCGGCGACCACGAGACCGCGCTCAGCGCCGGGATCGCGGCTGGTGACGAGGCCGCTGCCACCGGTGGCCCCGACGAGGCCTCCCAGCACTATCAGCAGGCGATCGCCCTGCTCGCCGGCCGGGCCGGCTCCGACCAGGACACCCAGCGACTCGTCGACCTGGTGGTCAAGGCCAGCGACGCGATGGTGGCCGCCGGCCACGCCGACCGGGCCGGGAAGCTGGCCCGCGAGCAGCGGGAGTCGCTCCCCGCCGACGCGCCCGGGCTGTGGCGCGCTCAGCTGTTGACGGTCGAGATCGAGACCAGCTTCGCCTACGTCAACGACGTCCGGGTGGGGGAGCTCGCGGAGGCGGCGATGGCCGCGCTGCCCGACGACGCCCCACCGATCGTGCGGGCGCGGCTGCTCGCGGCGTACGCCCGCGAGCTGATGATCGCCCGCCGTCACGACGCCGCCGAGGCGGCCGGTCGGGAGGCGCTGGCGCTGGCCGAGGAGCACGGCCGGACCGGCCTCGCCGCCGAGGTGGCGGTGACGCTGGCCGGGTCGTGGGGGCGCCCGCCCGAGCCGTACATCGAGCCGCTGCGTATGGCTGTGGCGCGGGCCGCCAAGGTAGGCGCGCTGCATCCGGAGCTGCGCGGGCGCATCCAGCTCGGCTTCGCCCTCGACGCCGCCGACCGCCTCGAGGAGGCCGGCGAGAACTACCGCAGCGCCTATGAGCTCGGCGTGGAGCGGGGCGTCCCGTGGGCGCCGTACGCCTTCGATGCCCGCATCGCCTGGCTCGACCATCTGCACGCCACCGGGCGCTGGGACGAGGCCCTCGCGCTCACCGACGCGTACGGCATCCCGCCGGCGCTGTGGCCGTGGCTGGAGTCCAAGCGGCTGATGATCGAGCAGGCCCGCGGGGCCGACGTCGGCGCGGAGGCGCGCCGACTGCGGCCGTCGTGGAAGCAGGAGGTGGCCACCGCCAGCGAGTCGGTGCCGGTGGAGATCAGGGCTGCCGGGGCGCGCGGGGACGTGGACGCGGTGGTCGAGGCCTACGACGCCGGCGTCGGGGCGCTCACGGCCGGCTGGGGGCAGTGGTTCGGTGCCCATGCCCGGCTCTCGGCGATCGCCCTCGGTGCGATCGGCTCCGTGATCCCGGCACTCCCCGTCGGGGAGCGGCTTCAGGTCATGGCGCAGGTCGACCGCATCCTCGAGGCAGGTTCACGGCCCGTCGGGTCGAAGCGTCCCTGGGGGCTCGAAGGTCAGGCGTGGTCGGCGCGGTTGCGGGCTGAAGGGCTCCGCGCCCACTGGCTGGCCGGCATCACGGTCCCCGACCGGGCCGAGCTCGTCGAGGCCTGGCGCGAGACCGTGACTGCCTTCCAGGCCTTCCCGCACGTCCACGAGCTCGCCTGGTCCCGCGTCCGGCTCGCCGAGATCCTCCGGGCCGGCGGTGACACCGCCGGGGCGCGTGAGCTGGCCGACCAGGCGCGGGAGACCGCGAAGCGACTCGGCGCGCAGCCGTTGCTCGACCACCTGCTCACTCTCGGCACCACCCCGCAACGGTCGGCGTCCGGACCCTCCGGCGACCTCACCGCCCGGGAGAGCGAGATCCTGGCGCTGGTGGCGGCCGGGCGGAGCAACGGCGAGATCGGCAAGCAGCTGTTCATCTCCACCAAGACCGTCTCGGTCCACGTCTCCAACATCCTGGCCAAGCTCGGCGCCTCCGGGCGCACCGAGGCGGCGGCCATCGGACGCCGTCGGGGGCTGGTGGAGTGACCTTGATCACGGGCTCCTGAGGCACTCCAGTCGCACGCCTAAGGCAGGCGCCTCATGCGTGGCGCTACCTCAGGAGCCGAGTCTGGAGGCATGACCTACAGCAACCAGATCAGCTACGACGCCGAGCTGACGTACCGCCGTCAGAGCATCCGCCGCGCGACCGAGGCCGACCGTCTCGCCCGCCAGGTGAAGCGCCGCCGCCCGCGCCGCATGGACTCGATACACAACTGAGTCCTCGGAGGTCGGTAATGCGGGAGAATCCCGGGCCCGGAGGCGCGATGATAGGGGACATGGCGCAGAGTGCTCGGTCCTTCGTTGGTCGCGACTCCGAGTTGCAGACCCTCACCGGGCTGCTCGGAGTCGCCTCGGCCGGTTCGTCCGGTGCCCGGCGCCAGCACGTCCTCCTCGCTGGCGACGCCGGCGTCGGCAAGACGCGCCTGCTCACCGCGCTGCGCGATCGTGCCGTCACCGACGGCTGGCAGGTCCACGCGGGACACTGCGTCGACTTCGGCGAGAGCGCCGTGGCGTACATGCCGTTCTCGGAGATCCTCGACCGGGTCGTCGCGGACCTGCCCGACGTGGTCGAGCGGGTGGCGGCCGACTATCCAGCGCTGGCCAGGCTGAGGCCCGTACGCCGCGTGATGGGCGCCAACCAGGGGGCCGCACCGACCGGCACCGACCGTGGTCAGCTCTTCGACGCCGTCCACACCCTCTTCGAGGCGGCGGCCGAGAAGGCGCCGCTGCTGGTCGTGGTGGAGGACACCCACTGGGCCGACCAGTCCACCCGCGACCTGCTGACCTACCTCTTCACCCGCCCCTACGACGGCCCGGTCGCGATCGTCGCGTCCTACCGGGCCGACGACATCCACCGCCGCCACCCGCTGCGCCGTCAGGTGGGTGAGTGGGGCCGGCTGCCCGACGTCGAGCGGATGGTGCTCGAGCCGCTGTCCGACGACTCGGTGCGGCTGCTGGTCCACGAGCTGGCTCCCGGCAAGGTCGACGCCGAACGCGTCGTGCGCCGCGCCGAGGGCAACGCCTTCTTCGTCGAGGAGCTGGTGCAGGCCGGCTGCGACGAGGACCTCCCGGTCGACCTCGCCGACCTGCTGCTGGTGCGTCTGGACCGGCTCGACGGAGCCGCCAGGAGCGTCGTCCGCACCGCCTCGATCGCCGGACGCCGGGTCACCCACGAGCTGCTCGCCGCGGTGACCGAGATGAAGAACGACGAGCTCGACGACGCGCTGCGCACCGCGGTCGAGCAGAAGGTGCTGGAGCCGACCGGCTCGCGCTACACGTTCCGCCACGCGCTGCTCGCCGAGGCGGTCTACGACGACCTGCTGCCCGGCGAACGCGTCCGCCTGCACGCCCGCTTCGCCGAGGTGCTGAAGGAGACGCCGGGCCTGGGGGCGGCCGCGGAGCTCGCGCTGCACGCCAAGCACGCCGGCGACCTCGCCACCGCGCTGCGGGCCCGCATCGCCGCGGCCGAGGAGGCCCGCAGCGTCAGCGGCGTGGGCGAGGCCGCCCACCACTACGAGAAGGCGCTGGGTCTCGCTGCCGATCCGAAGGTCACCAAGGCTGCGGCGATAGACCTCGACCGGGTCTACGAGCGCGCGGCCGACACGCTCATCCTCGCCGGGCTGCCCGCGCGCGCCGACGCGATCCTGGCCGAGCGGCTCGACGCCATCCCGGCCGGCCCGTCGGTCGGGCGTGCGCTGCTGCTGGCGACCCGGGCCGAGGCGGCGCTGCTCATGGAGTACGGCGACCCGCTGACCTACTCCAGCGATGCCATCGCCGCGGTTCCTGAGGACGCTGAGCCGAAGGTGCGCTGCGCCGTCCTCGCGATCCGCACCCGCACCCTGGTCACCTATCGCCGCAGCGAGGAGGCCGAGGCGGTCGGGCTGGAGGGGCTCGAGATCGCCGAGCGCCACAGCCTCACCAAGCTCGCCTCCGACATCGCCACCAGCCTCTCGATGCTCAAGGTCCGCACCGGCCGGGCCGCCGGCGACAAGGTCGAAGGCTTCCGGCAGGTGCTGCGCGAGACGGTCGACCAGGCGCGGCGGGTCGGGTCGACGTACGCCGTCAGCCGGGGGATGTTCACGCTCGGCCGCTCCTACGACGAGGCCGGTGACTTCGCCGAGGCGCTGCGGTGCTTCCAGGCGGTCGTCGACGAGGCCGGCGGGGAGTCGCTGCAGTGGTCCCCGTTCGTGGCAGCGGCCCGCACCGACATCGTCCGCATCCAGATGATCCTCGGCGAGTGGGACAAGGCGCTCGCGCTGGCGGGCGGCAACGATCCTGATGCGCCGCCGATCCCGGTCGCGCTCCTCGGCACCCTGCGGATGATCATGGAGCAGGCCCGGGGCGCGTCGGTCGGCCATGCCGCAGCGGCGCTCCGTCCCTTCTGGGACGAGGAAGGCCTGATCGCCCTCTACGGTGCCAACATCGAGATGGTCGCGGCCGCTCGGGAGGGCGATCACGAGGCCGTGTTCGCAACGTATGCCGACGTCGTCGAGAAGCTCTCGGAGTTCTGGACCGAGTGGTTCGGCGGCCGGGTGCGGCTGGGGGTCGTCGCCACGGCCGGGATCGCGGACATGCTGCCCTCGATCCCCGCCGCGCAGTGGCCGGCGCTGGTGGCGAAGGTCGACGGCCTCCGCGCCGACGGCGAGCAGGTGGTCGCGCAGTATCAGCCCGGCGAGTGGGGCCCTGAGGGCCAGGCCTGGTCGGCCCGTCTCGAGGCGGAGGTGCTCCGCGTCCACTGGCTGGCCGGCATCGACGCCCCGTCGCAGGAGTCGCTGTTGGCGGCCTGGGCCCGGGCCGAGCAGCTGGTCGAGGCCTACGGCGACGTTCCGGGCCTGGCCGCCGTCCGGACGACGTACGCCGCCATCCAGCGCGCCACCGGCGACGTGGCCGGCTCGCGGGTGACCGCCGACAAGGCCCGGGAGACCGCGAAGCGGCTCGGCCTGCAGCCGTTGCTCGACGAGCTGAAGGCGCTCGGCGCGACGGCGGTGAAGCAGCAGCAGGCGACGTCGACGGCGCTCACCCCGCGGGAGAGCGAGATCCTGACGCTGGTGGCCGCCGGTCGCAGCAACGGCGAGATCGGCAAGCAGCTGTTCATCTCCACCAAGACGGTCTCCGTGCACGTCTCCAACATCCTGGGGAAGCTCGGGGCCGGGAGCCGCACCGAGGCGGCCGCCATCGCGCGCCGCCAGGAGCTGATCAGCTGATTTCCTGGTGCGCGATGTGAACGTGTGGCTGAATTGTCACCATCATCACGCGTCGATGGGGACGACGGTTGTGGCGGCACGCTGAGGAGCAGATGTGAAGCAGGGCGGGCAGCACCCGATCACGGCCGGGATCACGGCGCTCGCAGCGGTTGCGGTCGGAGTCGGGTTGATCGTGGGGCTCGTGATGTTCGTCGGTGTCAACATCATGGGCCTCGGCGACGGTGGCTCCAGCGAGGGGGCCACCGATCCCGACGCCGGTGCCTCGCTCTACGCCCCGTCGCCGAAGCCGACCAAGACCGCGACCGGCCCCGCGATCACCCTCCGCGCCTCGCCCACGAGCGCGCCCGAGACGAAGGCGGGCTCGTCTTCCGCGAGCCCGTCGTCGTCGACGTCGGCCGAGGAGAAGCCGGCGAGGAAGGAGATCACCCTCCAGGCCGGCACGGTCCGGGCGGAGCCGATGGAGCGGATCGACATCGGCGGGATCTACCCCGGCGGTGAGGGCGCCATCCTCCGCCTGGAGCGCAACGACGGTCAGGGCTGGGAGGAGTTCGGCATCCCCGACGTACCGGTGAGGGGCGAGCAGTTCTCCACCGTGGTCCAGTCCGGCCGGCCCGGAAAGCACAAGTTCCGGATGAAGGACGTCGACACCGGCATCTTCTCCAACGTGGTGAGCGTGACGATCGGCTGAGGCTGGAATAGGCCTGGACCCGGTTGGTTGTATGGGGACATGACGGTTCCCACGATCAAGCTCAATGACGGCACTTCGATCCCGCAGTTCGGTCTCGGCGTCTGGCAGGTCCCCCAGGACGAGACCGAGCAGGTGGTGAGCCAGGCTCTCGAGGTCGGCTACCGCCACATCGACACCGCGCAGATGTACCAGAACGAGGCCGGCGTCGGAGCCGCGCTGAAGAGCGCCGGCCTCGCCCGCGAGGACGTCTACGTCACCACCAAGCTGAACAACTCCCAGCACGACCCGGCCAAGGCGAAGGCATCGCTCGAGAAGTCCCTGGAGCTTCTCGGCCTGGACCGGGTCGACCTGTTCCTGATCCACTGGCCGCTCCCGACGCAGTACGACGGGACGTACGCGAAGACGTGGGAGGCGCTCGTCGGCCTGCGCGAGGAGGGCCTCACCACCTCCATCGGCGTCTCCAACTTCCAGCCCGACCACCTCGACAAGATCGTCGCCGAGACCGGTGTCGCGCCGGCGGTCAACCAGATCGAGGTCCACCCCTACTTCGCCAACGAGGCCGCCCGTGCGGCCACCCAGGCCCACGGTGCGCAGGTCGAGGCGTGGTCCCCGCTCGGCCAGGGCGGCGGCGAGCTCACCGACCCGGTGGTCGCCGAGATCGCCTCCGCGCACGGCAAGTCGCCCGCTCAGGTGCTGCTGCGCTGGCAGATCGACCGCGGCGACATCGTCTTCCCCAAGTCCGTACGCCGCGAGCGGCTCGAGGAGAACCTCGCGATCTTCGACTTCGAGCTGAGCACCGACCAGGTCGCCGCCCTCGCGGCCCTGGACAAGGGGGAGGCCGGCCGCACCGGCCCCAATCCCGACACCTTCGACTGGATCCC
>NZ_JBHVKN010000068.1:0-23656 GCF_042798075.1 Nocardioides sp. NPDC057772 | reverse complement strand
CGGGCCGAGAGATCACCCACTGCCGTCTCGCCCGGCGGGAGTGACGTCTCGCCCGGCGGGAGTGACGTCTCGGCCGACGCGGGTGACGCCTCGGCCGACGGAGGAGACGCCTCGGCAGGGTCAGAGGGGCGCGCGGAACAGCTCGAAGGTCGTACGCCGCCGCTCCTCGAACCCGAGGCCGAGGTAGACCGAGATGGCGCCGGTGTTGGCGGCCGAGGCGTGCATCAGCGCGCGGGAGCCACGGGCGTGGATGTCGGCGGTGACCGCGCGGACGAGGCGGCCGGCGAGGCCGCGGCCGCGGGCCTCGGGTGCGGTGCAGACGGCGCTGATCTCGATCCAGCCGCCCGGGTGCATCCGCTGGCCGGCCATCGCGACGAGCCGGCCCTCGTGGCGCAGCCCCAGATACGTACCCATGGTGTGGGTGGACTTCTCGAACGGCCCGGGCTCCGTGCGGGCGACGAGGTCGAGCATCTCCGGCACGTCGGCGGCCCCGAGCACGACCGCCTCCGGGTCTGGTTCCGCGGCGACCCGGGACGTCTCGACGAGCTGGACCCCCTCGCCGCCACCGACCATCTCCCACCCGTCCCCGCAGACCCCGTACGCCCCGGTGATCAGGGCGGTGCCCCCGGGGCCGACCGCCGCGGCCAGATCACGCCATGCCTGAGCCGAGCGCGGGTCGGAGACCCCGGCGAAGGGCGAGATGTCGGGGCGGTAGCGACGAGCGAGCCCCGAGCCCTCGGCGAGTGGGGCGTGCGCGCCGGTCAGCGAGTGCCAGACCGGGTTGTCGAGGACGTCGTCGAGAAGAAGATCTGACTGAGAGACGGACACGCCGGAATTTTCCCACCCCCGCTCCAGGCGCGGTTAACCCTTTTCGACAGACGGATCGATAATGGAGGGGTGCCTTCTGCTCTGCCTCCCGGCGACCCCGCTCCCGTCGACGGATCGCTGCCGGCCGAATCGCTGAGCACGCTGGGGGAGAAGGGGCTGGGCTTCTACGTCCACGTCCCGTTCTGCACGGTCCGGTGCGGCTACTGCGACTTCAACACCTACACCGCGGTGGAGCTGGGCCCCGGCGTCAGCCGGCAGACGTACGCCGACCAGGCCATCGAGGAGGTCAGGCTGGCGCGCCGGGTGCTCAGTGAGCGTGACAAGCAGGTCGACACCGTCTTCTTCGGCGGCGGGACGCCGACCCTTCTCCCGGCGCAGGACCTGACGAGCATCCTCGCAGCGATCACGACCGAGTTCGGACTCGCCGACGACGTCGAGGTGACGACCGAGGCCAACCCAGACTCGGTCGACCTGCCCTATCTCCAGAAGCTGCGCGAGGGCGGCTTCACCCGGATCAGCTTCGGCATGCAGTCGGCGGTCCCGCACGTGCTGCACACCCTCGACCGCACCCACGACCCCGAGCGGGTCCCGAAGGTCGTCGAGTGGGCACGCCAGGCAGGCTTCGAGCAGGTCAGCCTCGACCTCATCTACGGCACCCCGGGCGAGTCGGTCGATGACTGGCAGCTCTCCCTCGACACAGCCCTCGCCAGCCACCCCGACCACATCTCGGCCTACTCCCTCATCGTCGAGGACGGCACCGCCCTGGCGCGGCGAGTCCGGCGGGGCGAGCTCGAGATGCCCGACGAGGACGACCTGGCGGACAAGTACGAGCTGGCCGACGCGACGCTGCAGAAGCACGGCCTGACCTGGTACGAGGTCTCCAACTGGGCGACCGACGAGACCCAGCGCTGCCGCCACAACATGCTCTATTGGCAGGGCGGCGACTGGTGGGGTGTCGGCCCGGGCGCCCACAGCCATGTCGGCGGCACCCGCTGGTGGAACGTCAAGCACCCCGCTGCGTACGCGGACCGCATCGGCAGCAACCAGAGTCCTGCCCACGCCCGCGAGATCCTCGCCGAGGAGGACCGGCGGGTGGAGCGCGTCCTGCTGGAGCTCCGCCTGGCCGACGGGCTTGCGACCGGCGCCCTCGACGACGAGGGTCGGGCCGCGCTCCCGGAGCAGGTGCGCCGCGGTCTGGTGACCGTCGAGGGTGACACGATCGTCCTCACCGACACCGGCAGGCTCCTCGCCGACGCGGTGGTCCGAGACCTGCTCCCGTGAGCGACCCTGAGAAGCCCTGAGGCCGGGACCTTGGTCCTGATCGAAGGATCAGGGGTGATCCTGATTGGTAAAGAGCCCCCGACAGGGGAGAGTGGAGTCATGGCAACCACAACTCTTTCCCGTCCCACCAACGACAAATGGATCGCCGGCGTCTGCGGCGGTCTCGGTCAGCGGTTCGGCATCAACTCGAACCTGATCCGGCTCGCCTTCGTCCTCTCCTGCCTGCTCCCCGGACCGCAGGTCATCGTCTACCTCGTGCTGTGGGTCATCATGCCGAAGAAGTCGACCTACTGACGGGGCCTCAGACGGGCTCGGTGACGAAGTCGATCAACTCCTCGACCCGCCCGAGCAGTGCGGGCTCGAGGTCGCCGAAGGAGTTCACCCGCCCCAGGATGTGCTTCCACGCCCGGGCGATGTCGGCCTGGTCGCGGTGAGGCCAGCCCATGTGCTGGCAGATGCCCTTCTTCCACTCGATCGACCGCGGCACGTCCGGCCAGGCCTCGAGCCCGACCCGCGCCGGTTTGACCGCCTGCCACACGTCGATGAACGGGTGACCGACGATCAGCACGTGCTCTCCGACCGCGGAGCGCCTGATCGACTCCGCGATCCGGGCCTCCTTCGAGCCTTTGACGAGGTGGTCGACGAGCACCCCGACCCGCCGCTCCCGGCTGGGACGGAAGTCGATCAGGTGGTCGGCGAGGTCGTCGACACCGCCCAGATATTCGACGACCACACCCTCGATCCGCAGGTCGTCGCCCCAGATCTTCTCGACGAGCTCGGCGTCGTGGCGCCCCTCGACGAAGATCCTCGACTCGCGCGCGACCCGCGCCTTCACGTTGTCGACGGCCACCGAGCCCGACGCGGTGCGGGTGGGCTTGGCCGGCGCCGCCCGGGTCACCGGGGGAGTGAGGATGACCGGCTTGCCCTCGAGCCAGAAGCCGGGACCGAGCGGGAACGTACGCCGCTTGCCGTGCCGGTCCTCCAGGGTCAGCGTGTGCAGGTCGCGGTCGATCCGGACGATCTCGCCGACGAAGTCGGTCTCGACCTCCTCCACCACCGCACCCAGCTCTGCCGGGGTCTCGACGGCGCGCCCGTGCTTGGGCTTCTTCCAGTCGCCGGCCAGGACGTCGGAGCCGTAGCGATCGCTCATCCGGAGAAGGCTAGTGGAGTCAGCAGCGAGAACCGGTCAGCACGCGCCCGAGCTGCTCGAGAACCTCGTCCGCCGTGGCTGCGGTCTCCGGGAACCGGAAGGTCACGTGATGGCCGCCGTCGAGGGTGATCCAGGAGACGTCGACGCTCTCCGCGGTGAGGTGGGAGAGGCGTACGCCGACGATGTGGCGCGGCCGCAGCCCGAGTCGTGCCGAGAGGGACCGGCACAGATCGGCCTGGTGCTCGTCGTTGGCGTGGGCCGTGATGCGGACCAGATCGTCGGCGATCATGGACTCTCCCGTGGGGCAGAAGCGGTGAAGCGATATCTCTAAGGTCAGCCTAACCTAAGGCTACCTCGATGGCGAGAGAAGTAAGCCGTTCCACAGAACGAAGCGGCCATCGGAAACTGGCTCCTGTGATACGAACCGGTAAGATTGGCACTCGCACGGAATGAGTGCCAGGCAGCCAGGACGATAGGAGCGCAGATGCAGAACGAACGCAGGCTCTCCGTTCTCCGGGCGATCGTCGAGGACTACGTGAAGACCGAGGAGCCGGTCGGCTCCAAGGCGCTCGTGGAGCGTCACGGCCTGGGCGTCTCGCCCGCGACCGTACGCAACGACATGGCCGCCTTGGAGGAGGAGGGCTACATCACCGCCCCCCACACCAGCGCCGGCCGGGTGCCCACCGACAAGGGCTACCGACTCTTCGTCGACCGGCTGACCACGGTCAAGCCGATGACGGCCGCCGAGAAGCGGGCGATCGCCGGCTTCCTCGACGGTGCGGTCGACCTCGACGACGTCGTCACCCGCTCGACCCGGCTGCTCTCGCAGCTGACCCGCCAGGTCGCGGTGGTGCAATACCCGACCCTGAGCCGCTCGACCGTCCGCCATGTCGAGCTGGTCGCCCTGGCTCCGACCAGACTCCTCCTCGTGCTCATCCTCAGCACCGGTCGCGTCGAGCAGCGGCTGCTCGAGGTGGCCGAGGAGGTCTCCGAGGAAGCCCTGGCCAAGCTGCGCACGCAGATCAACTCGGCGGTCGCCGGCGTCGTCATCGCCGAGGCCGGCGAGGCGCTGCGCACCATCGCCCAGCCGGCCGACCAGCAGGCCGACCAGCCCGCCGACCATCCCGCCGGCGCGCCGCGGGACCCGCTCGCGTCCGCGGTGGCGGAGGCCCTGATCGAGGCGATGAGCGACCACCGCTCCGACGAACGGATCTCGATCGGCGGCACCAGCAACCTGGCCCGTTTCGGCGACAGCTTCGACACCGCCGTACGCCCGCTCCTGGAGGCCCTCGAGGAGCATGTCGTCCTGCTCAAGCTGATGGGCGAGGCGACCGCGGCCGGCCTGGTCACGGTGCGGATCGGCGCCGAGGGCCCCTACCAGGAGCTCTCGCAGACCAGCGTGGTCGCCACCGGCTACGGACCTGGCGACGAGGCGCTGGCCACGCTCGGAGTGGTCGGCCCGACCCGGATGGACTACCCCGGATCCATGGCAGCGGTGCGTGCGGTCGCGCGCTACCTCTCCCGGATCCTCGACGAGGCCTGAGCAGCAGACTCGATTCAAGGAAGATCAGCGAACTTCGATGGCAGGAAGACAGACGTTGGACCCCTATGAGCTCCTCGGTGTCGACAAGGACGCCGACGACGCAACGATCAAGAAGGCGTACCGGAAGCTGGCGCGCCAGTATCACCCTGACGTCAACCCGGACGCCGAGTCGCAGGAGAAGTTCAAAGAGATCTCCCACGCCTACGAGGTGCTGAGCGACCCGCAGAAGCGGGCTGCGTACGACCGTGGCGGCGATCCGTTCGGCGGCGGTTTCGGCGCCCAGGGCGCGGGCTTCTCGTTCACCGACATCATGGACGCCTTCTTCGGCGGCGCGGGTGCGGGTGCTGGCGGCGCCGGCCGCGGCCCCCGTCCGCGCGTACGCCGCGGGCAGGACGCCCTCATCCGTCTCGACATCGAGCTGGCAGAGGCCGCCTTCGGCGTCACCCGCGACCTCAAGGTCGACACCGCGGTGGTCTGTGACACCTGTGGCGGCGAGGGTGCCGCGGAGGGCTCCCGCCCGGTCCCGTGCGAGACCTGCCACGGCCAGGGCGAGGTCGCGGTCGTGCAGCGCTCCTTCCTGGGCGAGATCCGCACGCTGCGCCCGTGCTCGGCCTGCAACGGCTTCGGCACCGTGATCCCCGACCCGTGCCGCGACTGCAGCGGCGAGGGTCGGGTCCGCTCCCACCGCACCCTCACCGTCAAGATCCCGCCGGGCGTCGACGACGGCACCCGGGTGCAGCTCGCCGAGCAGGGCGAGATCGGACCCGGTGGCGGGCCCGCCGGTGACCTCTACGTCGAGATCCACGTCGCCAAGCACCCCACCTTCACCCGCAGGGGCAACGACCTGCACTGCACCGCGAAGGTGCCGATGACCGCGGCCGCGCTCGGCACCACGCTCAACCTGCCGACGCTGGAGGCCGACCTCGTCGGCGAGGGCGCCGACCAGATCGACCCCGAGGACGCCTCGATCCAGATCGACCTCAAGCCCGGCACCCAGTCCGGCACCGACCACGTCCTGCGTGGCCGCGGTGTGCCCGGCCTGCGTGGCGGTCGCGGCGACCTGATCGTGACCGTCAACGTGGAGACCCCCACCAAGCTCGACCTCGAGCAGGAGGCGCTGCTGCGCCAGCTCGCCGAGATGCGCGGTGAGGAGTCCGTCCAGGGCCAGCTCAAGGCGGCTCACAAGGGCGGCGTCTTCTCCTGGTTCAAAGACACCCTCAACGGGCACTGAGCCGGTCATACTGAGTCATGACCCTTCCCGTCCACCTCGTCGACTCGCTCGCCGGCACCCGCGTCGGTGACGCCGTCGAGGTGAGCGGTGACGAGGGCCATCACGCCGTCGTCGTACGCCGCCTCCGGGTCGGCGAGGAGGTCGTGCTCACCGACGGGGCCGGTGAGGGCGTCACCGGCACGATCATGCAGACCACCAAGAAGTCGATGACCGTACGCGTCGACGAGATCGTCCTCGGCGACGCACCGCCCGAGCCGTCCCTGACGGTGGTCCAGGCGCTGCCCAAGGGCGACCGCGGCGAGCTCGCGGTCGAGATGCTGACCGAGATCGGCGCCGCCCGGATCGTCCCGTGGGCAGCGGCCCGTTCGGTCGCGGTCTGGAAGGGCGAGCGGGCGGTCAAGTCGCTCGCCCGCTGGCGGGCCACCGCCCGCGAGGCCGCCAAGCAGTCCCGCCGGCTGTGGCACCCCGAGGTCGAGCCGCTGGCCACCACCGACGCGGTCTTCGCGATGATCGAGGAGGCCGACGTCGCCGTCGTGCTCCATGAGGAGGGCACCCTCCCGCTGGGTGCGGTCCCGGTCATCGACGAGGGCAGCATCCTCGTCGTGGTCGGCCCCGAAGGAGGCCTGACGGCGGACGAGATCGCGCTCTTCGAGAAGGCCGGCGCCACCACCATCCGCCTCGGCGGCGAGGTCCTGCGCACCTCCACCGCCGGTGTCGCCGCCTGCGCCGCCCTGCTGGCCCGCACCCGTCGCTGGGACTGACCACCGACTCCTCGGCGTGGTGGGTTCCTCGTTCGCGGGCGGCGAGTGAGTATGGAGACATGAGGAGCACACGCACCCGTCCGGTGGGTCTCGTCATCGCTCTCACGCTCTGCGCCGTGCTGGCCGGCGGGTGTGGCGACGACGACGCTGTCGCCGAGGACCCGGCGACCTCTGCCCAGCCGTCCGAGGAGCCGTCGGCGCTGCCGCGCACCGCCGAGCTGATCACGCTCGCGACGCCCGCCGAGGGTGCGACCGTGTCAGGCAGCTTCGAGGCCTCCGGCAAGGCCAACTCTCCCGAGGCGAACGTGCCGTGGGAGATCCGCGACGGATCCGGTGAGACCGTGCTCGAGGGTCACGCGACCGCGGAGGGCTGGATGGACAAGCTCTACCCGTGGACGACGACGGTCGACGTCTCTGAGGTCGAGCCCGGGACGTACCTCTTCATCGCCCGCACCGACGACACCTCCGACGGCGAGGGGAAGCCTTCGGAGGAGGTTGGCGCCCGGATCACCGTCGAATAGGACATCATCGCTACCGTGATCCTCACCGAACGGCAGCTCAACCGGACCCTCCTGCTCCGCCAGCACCTGTTGTCTCGGGTCTCGCACACACCGGCGGAGATGATCGAGCACCTGGTCGGCCTGCAGGCGCAGGAGCAGCTGCCGCCGTTCATGGCGCTGGCCGCCCGGCTGGAGTCGTTCGACCCCTACGCGGTCAGCGCTCAGCTCGAGTCGAGCGCCCTGGTCAGGCTTTCCTCGCTGCGCTCGACGATCCACATGCACACTGCCGCCGACGCCGCGCTGATCCGGGCGTGGGCTCAGCCGGTCCACGACTTCTACACCCAACGGATCGAGCTCGTCCGCCCGGCGGCGCAGCTGGAGGGCTTCGCGGCGGCGGTCGAGGACGTACTCGCCCTCGGGGCGCTGCCCAACGCTGCGCTCGAGGCCGGGCTGGTCGAGCACTACCCCGGCATCCCGGCGAAGGCGCTGGGCCTGCGGGCGCGCAACGAGCTGCCGCTGGTTCAGCTGCCGCCGCGGGGCCTCTGGAAGGGGTCGGGCGGGCTGGTCTACGACCTGCTGCCGCGCTGGACCGGTGTGCCGCCAGTGGTCGCGGACGACGTCGTCCCCGAGCTGGCCCCCCAGATCGTACGCCGCTACCTGCTCGCCTTCGGACCGGCGACCGCCGCCGACGTCACCGCGTGGTCGTCGTTGACCCGACTGGGTCCGGTGATCAAGCGGATCGAGGGCCTGGTGACCTACCGCGACGAGGCCGGCAAGACCCTCTACGACGTCCCGGACGCCCCGCTCGCCACGGGGGAGGAGCATGCCCCGGTGCGGCTGCTCGGGAAGTTCGACAACGTCTGGCTCTCCCACGCCAACCGGGAGCGGATCACCGCCCACGGCACCCGGAAGGAGTGGGCGTTCGGGGGCGGCGGCTCGGTCATCCTCGCCGGCGGCCACCTCGTCGGCCTGTGGAAGCCGGTCGACGGCAAGGTCGAGGTCACGAAGCTGCTGCGCGACCTCACCCCCGACGAGCGCGACGAGCTCGCCGAGGAGACCGCACGCGTCGAGGCGCTGCTCGCGAGCTGACGCCGGAACTATCCAGTAGGAGCCGGGCGGAGTGCCCGCGTAGCATGGAGGCATCAGCCTCGTGAAGAGAAAGGGCCCGCTCCGGGCATCCATGACCGATCGACACCCAAGTCCGCAACCGATCGACGCCTCCGCCCCGGGGGTCACCGCGACCACCAAGCACACCGTGGTCGTTCCGAACAGCGTCGACATGGTGACCGTCCTCGGTCCGGCCGATGAGCACCTCGGGATCATCGAGGCCCACTTCGACGCCGACGTGCACGTACGCGGCAACCGGATCACCCTCCACGGCGCCCCCAGCGAGATCGCGATGATCGAGCGGGTCCTGGAGGAGCTGGTCCAGATCATCCGCACCGGCCAGGGTGTGAGCGGCGAGACCGTCGAGCGTGTGATCAGCATGCTCCGCGCCGACACGACCGAGAAGCCGGCCGACGTGCTGAGCCTCAACATCCTCTCCAACCGCGGCCGGAGCATCCGTCCCAAGACGCTCAACCAGAAGCGCTACGTCGATGCGATCGACAAGCACACGATCACCTTCGGCATCGGTCCGGCAGGCACCGGGAAGACCTACCTTGCGGTCGCCAAGGCGGTCCAGGCGCTGCAGTCCAAGCAGGTCAACCGGATCATCCTGAGCCGGCCCGCGGTCGAGGCCGGGGAGAAGCTCGGCTTCCTGCCCGGCACCCTGACCGAGAAGATCGACCCCTACCTGCGCCCGCTCTACGACGCGCTGCACGACATGATGGACCCGGAGATGATCCCCAAGCTGATGGCGTCGGGGACCATCGAGGTCGCCCCGCTCGCGTTCCTGCGCGGCCGCAGCCTCAACGACTCCTTCATCATCCTGGACGAGGCGCAGAACACCACGCCCGAGCAGATGAAGATGTTCCTGACCCGACTCGGGTTCGGTTCGAAGATCGTGGTCACCGGCGACGCCACCCAGACCGACCTCCCGTCTGGGCAGCGTTCGGGCCTGCGGGTCGTCGAGGGGATCCTCGAGGACGTCAAGGACATCAGCTTCAACAACCTGACCAGCCACGACGTCGTCCGCCATCGGCTGGTCGCCAAGATCGTCGCCGCCTACGAGGAGCACGACGTGCAGACCCAGGCCAAGCGCGAGCGGGCTTCTGGAGACGACCGATGAGCGAGCGCCAGCGAGCGATCATAGGACTCAGGCCGCCGCGTCCGTATCATTGCGCTTGCGCTACGGAGGTGGCGGCATGAGCACCGAGATCATCAACGAGTCCGAGCAGGAGATCGACGTCGAGCACGTCGCCAAGCTGGCTCGGTTCCTGCTCGAGCAGCTGCGGGTGCACCCGCACGCCGATCTCCGGATCAAGTTCGGCGACGAGGCCACGATCACCGAGCTCAACGAGCGCTACTTCGACACCGAGGGCCCGACCGACGTGCTCTCGTTCCCCGGTGACGAGCTCCTCCCCGGCCGCCTCGACGAGGAGCCGGTGGAGGGCGACCTGGGCGATATCATCATCGCCCCGACGATCGCGGCCAAGCAGGGTGAGGCTGCCGGACACGGCACCGTGGCAGAGATCGAGCTGCTGACCACCCACGGTGTCCTCCACCTGCTCGGCTACGACCACGTGGACCCCGACGATCACGCCGAGATGTTCGGGCTGCAGGCCAAGCTGCTCAAGGCCTGGGGCTCCTCGGCCACAGCACCCGAGTAGGAGCCCGACCAACACCCATGGACGATGCGAGGCTGCTGATCGCAGCCGCAGTTCTGGTCCTCATCGCCGGCCTCTTCTCCGCCGCCGACGCAGCGCTCAGCGCCTTCTCCCGCGCCCGGGCTGCGGAGCTCGTCTCCGAGGGCCGCGCCGGAGCCAAGCGCCTGGTGGCGGTCGTCGGCGACCCGGCCCGCTACCTCAACACGGTGCTGCTGCTCCGACTGCTGTGCGAGATCGGCGCGACGGTGCTGGCAGCGCTGTGGGCCTACGACCTCTACCAGGCCCGCTGGTGGCCGACGGTGCTCACCACGACGGCGGCGATGACTGTGGTCTCCTTCGTCGTCATCGGCGTCGGGCCGCGCACACTGGGTCGCCAGCACCACGAGGGCATCGCCCTGGCGGTCGCGGGCCCCATCGGTGTCATCACCGCGGTCCTCGGCCCGATCCCGAGCCTGCTGATCATGCTCGGTAACGCGCTCACCCCCGGCAAGGGCTTCCGCAAGGGCCCGTTCTCGACCGAGACCGAGCTGCGCGAGCTGGTCGACATCGCCGAGGCCACCGACCTGATCGAGGCCGACGAGCGCCGGATGATCCACTCCGTCTTCGAGCTCGGCGACACCCGCGCTCGCGAGGTGATGGTGCCGCGTGGCGACATCGTCTTCCTCGAGCGTCGCAAGACCCTGCGCCAGGCGCTGTCGCTGTTCCTGCGCTCGGGCTACTCCCGGATGCCGGTGATCGACGAGAGCCTCGACGACATCATCGGGATGGTCTACCTCAAGGACGTCGTCGCCCGCGACTTCGAGGCGCCCGAGGTCGAGACGACCCAGCGGGTCGAGTCGCTGATGCGTAAGCCGACCTGGGTCCCCGACTCCAAGCCCGTCGACGAGCTGCTCGCCGAGATGCAGCAGCACCGGCAGCACATCGCGGTCGTCGTCGACGAGTACGGCGGCACCGCCGGCCTGATCACCATCGAGGACATCCTCGAGGAGATCGTCGGCGAGATCACCGACGAGTACGACGTCGAGGACCGTGAACCCCTCCATCTCGGCGACGGCTCCTGGCGGGTGCCCGCCCGCTTCCTGGTCAGCGATCTCGAGGAGCTGATCGGCTTCCCCGTCGAGGAGGACGACGTCGACTCCGTACGCGGTCTGATGGCCAAACACCTCGGCCTGGTGCCGATCCCGGGCACCGAGGTGGAGGCCCACGGTCTCCGCTTCGTCGCCGAGGAGGCTGCCGGCCGGCGAAACCGGATCGGTACCGTACGCATCAGCGCCGTCGTGCCGGCCGAGACCGAGGCCGGCGACGAGGACGAGCAGAGCGAGAAGTCGGACAGAAAGAAAGAGGCCCATGCCCGAGCAGAGTGAGCTGTCCGCGGAGGACCGCAAGCTGGTGACCCTGGCCCGCGCGACCCGGGCCCGCACCGGGGCGGCCGAAGGAGCAGCCGTACGCGACCTCGACGGCCGCACCTACGCCGCTGCCACCGTGGACCTGCCCTCGCTCCAGGTCTCCGCGATCGGCGTCTGCGTGGCGATGGCGGTCGCCTCCGGCTCCAAGGGTCTCGAGGCGGTCGTGGTGCTCGGCGAGGCCGAGGCCCCGTCCGCGACCGATCTGGCGGCGGTCAAGGAGTTCGCCGGTGAGGACGTCCCCGTCCTCGTCGGCGACCCGCGCGGCACCCTCCGCTGAGGCCGCGCGCTCGCGACGTGATCAGCGAGCGGCTCGGTGTCCGCCCGCTCCGCCGGTCTCGGCGACGAGCGGGAGGGTGCCGAGCTCGATCGTGACGTGGATCCCGTCCTCGTCGCGGTAGGCGGTGAGGCCGTTCATCGTGGCCATGTCGACGCCCTTCTCCCGCATGTGCACGACGATCTGGTCGATCGCCAGCGCGAGCCGTGCCTGGGACACGGACTTGTTGCGCCACTTGACCTGGTTCTCGGTGAAGTAGGGGGTTGCCTTCTCGGCGAGCGTTGCCACAGCGTCACGGTGGGCAGCACTGGACATGGGGACCCTCCGGGGTGCGCGATGGGGGGAGTTCGACGGGAGCAGTCAGCGCTTGCGACTGTAAGCGAACTAACCAAAAAATCGAAACCGGAGATCCATCCCGAGCGTAAAGTGGATCAAGTGACGGGTGAGACTGGTTGGGAACGACACAACGAGGCCGTCGAGCGGCTGACGAACTCTTACGCGAGGATCCCCGACGGCGCTCCCGTCAGGCTCGCCAAGCGCACCACCAACCTCTTCCGGGCCCGGGCCGCGACCAGCGCCCCGGGCCTCGACGTGTCCGGACTGGGTGGTGTGATCGAGGTCGACGCCGAGGCGGGCACGGCCGACGTACAGGGGATGTGCACCTACGAGGACCTCGTCGACGCCACCCTGGTGCACGGGATGATCCCGTACGTCGTCCCGCAGCTGCGCACGATCACGCTCGGTGGCGCGGTGACCGGGATGGGCATCGAGGCCACGAGCTTCCGCAACGGTCTGCCTCATGAGTCGGTGCTGGAGATGGACATCCTCACCGGCTCGGGCGAGATCGTCACGACCCGGCCGGGCGAGGACCTCTTCGACACCTTCCCCAACTCCTACGGGTCCCTCGGCTACGCCACCCGGCTCAAGATCGAGCTGGAGAAGGTGCCGGGCTACGTCGCGCTGCGACACGTGCGCTTCGACGACCTCGATCTGCTCACGAAGACGATCGCGCAGATCACCGAGACCAGGACGTACGAGGGCGAGAGGGTCGACGGGCTGGACGGCGTCGCCTTCGAGCCGGGGGAGCACTACCTGACTCTCGCGACCTGGACCGAGCAGGCCACCCGGACACCGAGCGACTACGGCGGCCAGCAGGTCTACTACCGCTCGATCCAGCAACGTGAGACGGACCTGCTCACCACCTACGACTACCTGTGGCGGTGGGACACCGACTGGTTCTGGTGCTCGAGTGCCTTCGGCGCGCAGAACAAATACCTCCGCCGGGTCTGGCCGCGCCGGCTGCGGCGCTCCGACGTCTACATGAAGCTGGTCGGCCTGGACCGTCGGTTCGGCATCGCCGACAAGCTCGACGCGCGCGCCGGGCGGCTCCTGCGGGAGCGGGTGATCCAGGACATCGAGGTCCCGGTCGAGAACCTGCCGGCCTTCCTGGAGTGGTTCGACGCCGAGATCGGGATGCGGCCGGTGTGGCTGTGCCCGCTGGTCTCCCGTGGCACCAGCTCGGGAGGCAAGTGGCCGACCTACCCGCTCGAGGCCGGCCGGACGTACGTCAATGTCGGCTTCTGGGGCACGGTGCACGTCGGTCCCAGCGCGGTCAACGCTCCGAAGAACCGTGCGATCGAGACGCAGGTGCACGAGCTCGGCGGGCATAAATCGCTCTACTCCGAGGCGTTCTACGACAAGGATGTCTTCGACGCTCTCTACGACGGGGACAACCTCGCGGCCGTGAAGGCGAGGTATGACCCCGGCAACCGGTTGACCGATCTGTACAGCAAGGCGGTGAAGAGACTGTGAACCATATTGCAGAGACCATCAACGAGCTCTTCGACGGTGGGCTGCCTATCAAGCTCACCGCGTACGACGGCAGCGTCGCCGGCGACAGGGACTCCGAGTTCGGCATGGAGATCCTCAACCCGCGCGGGCTCGCGTTCCTGCTGACCGCGCCGGGCGACCTCGGCCTGGCACGTGCCTACGTCAGCGGCGACATGGCCCTCCACGGCATCCACCCGGGCGACCCCTACCCGCTCCTGGACCTGATCCTGGACAAGACCGACTTCAAGCGGCCGAGTCCGCGCGAGACGATCGACCTGGTCCGAGCCCTCGGTGTGACCAACTTCGTCCCGCCCAAGCCGCCCCCGCAGGAGCACCTGCCCGCGTGGCGGCAGCGGGCCGAGAACGTACGCCACCTCTCCGGCCGCGCGCTCAGCGCGCTTCCGTGGACGCGACACTCGCCGGAGCGCGACGCGGACGCGATCCACCACCACTACGACGTCTCCAACACCTTCTACGAGTACGTCCTGGGTCCCTCGATGACTTACACCTGCGCCCTCTACCCGACCGACGACGCCACCCTCGAGGAGGCGCAGGCGGCCAAGTACGACCTGATCTGCCGCAAGCTCGGGCTCGAGCCCGGGATGCGGCTGCTCGACATCGGCTGTGGCTGGGGCGGGATGGTGCGCCACGCCGCCAAGCACTACGGGGTGAAGGCGCTCGGCGTGACCCTGTCGCGCGAGCAGGCCAACTGGGCGCAGCAGGCGATCAAGGCCGACGGCCTCGACGACGTCGCCGAGGTGCGCTTCTCCGACTACCGCGACGTGGTCGAGGGGGACTTCGACGCGGTCAGCTCCATCGGTCTCACCGAGCACATCGGCGTGGCCAACTACCCGTCCTACTTCGGGTTCATCAAGGGCAAGCTGCGCGACGGGGGCCGGCTGCTCAACCACTGCATCACCCGTCCCGACAACGTCTCGAAGGCGAACGCGGGGGCGTTCATCGACCGCTACGTCTTCCCCGACGGCGAGCTGATCGGCTCGGGCACCATCGTCTCCGCGATCGAGAACACCGGCCTCGAGGTGCAGCACCACGAGAACATCCGGGTCCACTACGCCAAGACGCTGACGGCGTGGAACGACAACCTCCGCGCCAACTGGGACGCCTGCGTCGACGAGGTCGGCCTCGGCACGGCGAAGGTCTGGGGCATCTACATGGCCGGCTCCCGGATCGGCTTCGAGCGTAACAACATCCAGCTCCACCACGTGCTCGCCACCAAAACAGTCGACGGCGTCTCCGGCTACCCGCTGCGGCACACCTTCTGAGGCGGCGAGTGGGCGAAAGGGCAGGTCGGACCGCGGTCTGGCTGCCACTTTCGCCCACTCCCATGTGGCACGGTGTCGAGATCGGCCTTTTCTGTTCGTGGAGTAGGTGAAACATCCTGTTCCAGCCGAAGGAGACACCGCCATGGAGACCTACAACCTCGCCGAGATGTACGACGCCCCGCCGATGTCCTGGGCGGAGGTGACGGCTCGCCTCGACCAGGGCTTCAACCAGGGGCCTGGGTCGCAGGAGGGCGAGCCCGGGCGCTACACGACGTGGGTGAGCACGATCAACGCCGACGGCGGTCCGCACGTGAATGCCGTCGGCGCGATCTGGCTCGACGGCAGCTTCTACCTGGTCACCGGCCCTGGGACGCGGCGTGGCCGCAACCTCGCCCGCGATCCCCGCTGCGCGCTGTCGCTCTCGGTGCGCGAGTTCGACCTGGTCGTGGAAGGCCGCGTGGCGCGGGTGCTCGGTGACGAGCTCGAGCGAGTGGCCAAGCACTACCACGACGACGAGGGCTGGCCGGCCGAGGTCGACGCGTCGAGCGAGGCCGTCACCGCGCCGTTCAACGCGCAGAGCGCCGGCCCGGCGCCCTGGCACGTCTTCCGCATCGAGCCGACCTCCGCGCACGCGGTCGCGACCGTCGAGCCCTACGGCGCGAGTCGCTGGCGGTTCTGAGATGGCCGACCTGTTCGCCGGACTCCCGGTCACCGACCTGGCGCGCGGAGCCCGCTGGTACGAGGCGCTGCTCGGAGGCCCGCCGGCCTTCTACCCCAACGACGTCGAGGCCGTCTTCGAGGTGATCGAGCACGGATACGTCTACATCGAGGTGAAGCCCGAGATTGCCGGGAGTGGGTTCGTCACCCTCTTCGTCGACGACCTGGACGCCCGCCTCGCCGCGATCGCCGACCGCGGTCTGCGGCCGACGTCGCGGGAGACGTACGACAACGGGGTCCGCAAAACCCTCTTCCGTGACCCCGACGGTAACGAGATCGGTCTGGGCGGTGGCCCCGCCTGATCAGGCGGGGAGCGGCGATCTCGATCAGGAACACCTCAAGCCTCCTCGTGGTGGGCGTCGGGATCGAAGCCGTCGGGGGCGCGGTCGATGAATGCGGTGATCGTGGCGATCCGCCCGGACCGGTCCAGCCCGAGGACGTCGGTCCCCTCGGCGAACGAACCCTCGTCCTTGCGGATCTCCCAGCGCACCCGGACGTGCCTGTGGTGTGAATCGGGCTCGGCGCGGGCCACGAACGTGTAGGCGCCGACGCCCTCGGTGAACTGGCCGGTGAAGTCGATCAGCGCCTCGAGGCCGGTGGACTCGCCGATCGGGGTGGAGCGAGCGACATCGGCGGCGAACAGGGTGGTGCCGAGGGTGCGCTGCTCCTCGGCGGAGAGGTTCCAGAACGAGACGTACGCCTCGGCGGTGGCGGCAGGGGAGCGGGGTGTGTTTTCAGTGGTCATGGCTACGACGATCCGCCTCCGGACGAGCCCTGTCGATTACCTCTCGGGTAGTTGCCGCGCCGCGCTCCGCCCGGCAGCCTGGGTGCATGACAACGGCCCAGCTGAGCGTCGGAGACCTGCTTCGCGACTGGCGCGAACGACGCCGGCGCTCGCAGCTCGAGGTGGCGATCGCGGCCGATGTGTCGGCTCGCCATCTCAGCTTCATCGAGACCGGCCGTTCGGGCCCGAGCCGGGCGATGATCGAGCGGCTCTGCGAGGAGCTCGAGGTGCCGCTGCGCGAGCGCAACCGGCTCTATCTCGCCGCGGGGTTCGCGCCTGTCTACCAGGAGCGACCGCTCGAGGACCTCGGCGTCGCCAGGTCCGTCGTCGAGGCAGTGCTCACCGGACATGAGCCCTACCCGGCCTGTGCTGTCGACCTCCGCTGGGACGTGGTCGCGACCAATCGGTCCATGGAACGCTTCCTGGCTCCGCTGCCCGCCGCGTTGCGCCGGCCTCGGCTCAACATGCTGAGAGCGACGTTGCACCCCGACGGTCTCGCTTCACAGATCCGCAACTACGCCCAGTGGCGAGCCCACGTCGTACGCCGGGCCCGTCGCCAGCTCGACCGGACCGCCGCCGCGGGGCTGACCGACCTTCTCGCCGAGCTGGAGGGCTACCCGGTTCCGGCTGGCTCCGAGGAGGAGGCGCAGGTCGTCACGGCGTCGGACCAAACGTTGCCGGTGCTGCCGTTGCTGCTGCGTACGAGCCTTGGCGATCTGTCCTTCCTCTACGTCCTCTCCGTGATCGGCGCGCCTCAGGACGTGACGGTCGACGAGATCGCGGTGGAGGCGATGTTCCCGGCCGACGACGCGACTCGGGAGGCTCTGCTCGCCATCAGCCACGAATGAGTGCGCCGCTGATGCGGGCGGGCCGCGCCTGCGCGGATAACCTTGAGGCGATGAGTGTCAAGGCCCAGCAGTACGCCGCGGAGGTGCTGCGGCGCGAGCAGATCACGCCCCACCTCGTACGTCTGGTGCTCGGTGGTCCCGGGTTGGCCGGGTTCGAGTCGACCGGGATCCCGGACGAGTGGGTCGGGCTGATCGTGCCCGGACAGTTCCAGTCGCGCTACTACACCGTGCGGTCCTGGCAGGAGGGCGAGCTGACCCTCGACGTCGTCGTCCACGACGTCGGGCTCGTGACCGAGTGGGCCACCCGTCTCGACCCGGTGGGGCAGACCGTCACCATCACCGAGCCCAAGGGCTCCTACGCCGCGCCTGAGTCCGCCGAGTGGCTGCTGCTGGTCGGGGACCTGACCGCGATGCCGGCGATGGCGCGGATCGCCGAGACCACCACCCTGCCGACGCGGATCTGGGCCGAGGTGCCCGACGACCTGCCCGGCTACCTGCCCGACTCCGCCGAGGTCACCTGGTCGGCGCCGCCCTCGGAGACCTCCTCCGACCTGGCCGCGGCGGTGGAGAAGATCGAGTGGCCGGCGGGCGACGGCTACTTCTGGATGGCCGGTGAGTCGAGCCAGATGCGGGCGATCCGCAAGCATCTGATGCGCGAGCGGAAGCTCGACTCCCACGCCTACGACGTGATGGGCTACTGGCGCGGTGGCGGCCAGAAGCGACAGCCGCGCGCGGTCGACCCGGGACCGGTGTGGCGCGAGGGCAAGGCCCAGGGGCTCACCGACGAGCAGATCTGGCAGCGATACGACGAGCAGCAGGAGCAGCAGTGACCGATCCGGAGACCCAGCCAGCCTTCCGGAGCGGCTTCGTGTCGTTCGTCGGGCGTCCCAACGCGGGCAAGTCGACCCTGACCAACGCGCTGGTCGGCACCAAGGTCGCGATCACCTCCGACAAGCCACAGACCACCCGCACCGTGGTCAAGGGCATCGTGCACCGTCCCGACGGCCAGCTGATCCTGGTCGACACCCCGGGCATCCACCGGCCGCGTACGCTGCTCGGCGAGCGGCTCAACGACCTGGTCGAGGCCACCTGGACCGAGGTCGACGTGGTCGCGATCTGCTTCCCGTGCAACGAGAAGATCGGCCCCGGTGACCGCCGGATCGCCGAGAACGCCAACAAGCTCAAGAAGGGCATCAAGCGGGTCGCCGTCGCCACCAAGACCGACCTCGCCACGCCCGAGCAGATCGGCGAGCACCTGATGTCCATCCAGGCGCTGGGCCAGGAGCTCGGCATCGAGTGGGCCGAGATCGTCCCCGTCTCCAGCGTCGGCGGCGACCAGGTCGACCTCCTCGCCGAGCTGCTCATCAAGCTCCTCCCCGAGGGCCCGCCGCTCTACCCCGACGGCGAGCTTACCGACTCGCCCGAGGAGATCATCGTCGCCGAGCTGATCCGCGAGGCAGCCCTCGAGGGCGTACGCGATGAGCTTCCGCACTCCATCGCCGTCGTCGTCGAGGAGATGCGGCTGCGCGAGGACCGCCCGGAGAACAAGCCTCTGATGGACGTCCACGCCTTCCTCTACGTCGAGCGCGACTCCCAGAAGGGCATCGTGATCGGCCACAAGGGGTCCCGGCTCAAGGACGTCGGCCAGCGCGCCCGGCTGCAGATCAAGGAGCTGCTCGGCATGCCGGTCTACCTCGATCTGCACGTCAAGATCGCCAAGGACTGGCAGCGGGATCCCAGACAGCTGCGGAAGCTCGGGTTCTAGCGCAGTCCCAGGCGTCCCACTGGTCACAGCGCTCGGGTGTTTCCTGCACTTCTCTGGCGTTGCAATGCCTGAGAAGTGCAGGGATACCCGGTTAACCGGGTATCCCTATTGCCCGAGCTACGCCGGCGCCCAGCAGATCCCGTAACTCTGCCCGCCCTGCCACTGCTCGGCGCTGGGGAACTCCCAGGACCACTCGTACTTGAGCGGGTCGTCGGCGACCTCAGCGGCGGCGGCCTTGCAGTCCTCGGCGCCGGCGCTGTTGACCTTCGACTCGCCGGGGTACTTCCCGGAGCCGAGGTCGATGACCGACAGCGCACGCCAGCTGTGCTTGAGGGAGCAGGGGACGCGCTTGAAGGACTCGGACTTCGGTGAGGCGGTGCCGCACATGCGGAACGGCTCGGCGGTGTCGGAGTCGCCCAGGACGCCCTTCATGTTGCCCTTGAGGGTCATCAGGGCCTTGGGGCCGGCGATGCCGATGACGTCGCAGCGGAACCAGTTGGCGCCGGCCTCGGACTCCTTGATCGTCGGCGTGAACCAGACCGGGCGGAGCATCGAGAGGCGCAGGTCGTCGGCGTCGCCGCCGAGATACTTGGTGACCTTGTTGGGGCACGCCTCTGCGACCTGGGCCGCGACCTGCTCGGAGTCGACCGCGACGAGGTGGCCGTCGACGACGTTCTTCAGCCGGCCCACGGCGTAGGTCTGGGTGGTGTGCTTGCCCTTGCAGGACACCGCGGTGCCTCCTGCGGTCGGAGCCAGCGCCTCCTCATAGGTGAGGTTGTAGCAGGCACCCTCCTTGGGGGACGGCGCCGGGGAGGCGGACGGGGACGGCGGGGCGGACGATGCCGACGGCGCGGCCTCGGGCTCGCCCCCGCCGCATCCCGCGAGAGCCATGGCTCCGGCGACGACGAGAGCCCCCCACAGCTTGTTACGACCCATGCTCACTCCTCGGTCACCGCCCAGCAGACCGCCCAGCGGTTGCCGGCGTTCCACTCCTTCTCTCCGAACCATGTGTACCCGTAGTCGAAGCTTTCCGGGTAACCCAACCAGGCCTGGACCGAGCCCTTGCAGTACTGCGCAGCCTTCTTCTTGGACTCCGCCACGCCCGGGAACGGGGTCTTGTCCTCGCCCAGCTTGATGGTCGTCACGGCGCGCATCTGGTGCGGCTCGGAGCAGGGCACCTTCGCGGAGGTGACCGTCTTGCCCTGCGCGCACACCATCCAACGATCCTCGATGTCCTCGATGTTCTTGACCTTGAGGAGGTTGCGGGTGGTGGTCGGCAGGTCGACGTACTCGGCACCCTGCTGGCCGCCGCCGACGACGTCGCAGCGGATCCAGCGTGCGCCCTCGTCCCA
This sequence comes from Nocardioides sp. NPDC057772, assembly GCF_042798075.1. Taxonomy (NCBI): domain Bacteria; kingdom Bacillati; phylum Actinomycetota; class Actinomycetes; order Propionibacteriales; family Nocardioidaceae; genus Nocardioides; species Nocardioides sp. NPDC057772. The sequence goes on along the minus strand of NZ_JBHVKN010000068.1, from coordinate 3,335 downwards.
GGCCTTCTCCGAGGGGCCGAAGTAGACGTGGGAGAGCATCGAGCGCATCAGCACGCTCTGGTTGGTGCCGACGTACTTCTCCAGCAGCTTGCGGCACTGGCTGAAGGCCCACTCGTTGACCTTCTCGTCGCCGTACTCGGCGTCCTTGAACTCGTCCGGGAGCGGTCCGGCGCCGAAGGTCTCGGCGTTGTGCGGCTCGTCGCAAGCGACGTACTTGTCGAAGTTGTAGGCCGCGGCGACGTCCTCGTGGCTGAGGTTGCGGCACTTGCCGACCTCGGGCAGCGCGGTCGAGTCCACCTGCTTCGGGTCCTCGCCCTTGGCGGCCGCCCGATCGCCGCCGCACCCGCTGAGCGCGAGGGCGGCGAGCACCACGATCACGACGGGCAGCGAGGTCGTACGTCTGAGGGTCTGGCCGATCACGGGGATCGACTCTACTTGCGCAACCATGAGCGGGCCGAAAGGACAGCTCAGCCGAGGACGGCGGCCAGCGTGGCTCCCAGCTCGTACGCCGCCTCGACATGCGCGTCCTCGACGTCGCCCAGGACGTCGAGGATGTCGAAGGACTGGGTCCATCCCAGCGCCCCGACGATGGACTGCACCGAGCGGATCGCGCCGGTGGTGTCGTAGCGGCCGTGGACATAGAGGCCGTAGGGCCGCTTGGAGGTCTCTCCGGCGGACTCCCCGGCCGCCCCGGAAGCGTCGAGGGCGCCGCCCACGGCCAGGAAGGTCGAGTCGAAGAAGTGCTTGAGGGCGCCCGACATGTAGCCGAAGTTGGCGCTGGTGCCGAGCACGTAGCCGTCGGCGGCGAGGACGTCGTCGGCCGTCGCCTCCAGGGCGGGACGTACGACGACCTCGACGCCCTCGATCTCCGGGTCGTTGGCGCCGGAGACGACCGCATCGGTCAGCCGCCGCAGCGAACGGGTGGGGGAGTGGTGGACGACGAGCAGACGGGGCATCAGGCGTCAGCGACCAGACGGCGGCCGGTGACCTCCTTGGGGTGCAGCCGCACCCACAGCGGACGGGGTCCGGCGGGCCAGGAGTGGAGGCCCTTGACGACCTCGGGGATCTGGTCGTCCTGGTAGAGGATCTCGGCGCGCCCCTTGAACTGCACCGACCAGCCGACGTGGGTGTCGGGGTCGAGGTCGTCGACGAGCAGCGCGACGGCGGACTCGTCGATCTGCTCGGCCATCGAGGAGTGGGCCGAGGTGCGGATCCAGACCGACTTGTCGTGCACGAGATGGTTCACCGGCAGCACCACCGGGCCGCGTGGCCCGTTCCAGCCGATCCGGGAGATCTGGGTGTCCCTCGCGAGATGCCAGGACTCCTCGACGTCGAGCTCTTCCAGTTGGGCCACGCCCGTTCCTCCACTTCGTTGTCGGTTCGGTGCCAGTCTGCCAGTTCTGTTCTGTTATTGTTACCGAGTCATGATGCGCAGCCTCCTCCTTAGCTGCCGCAGCGGGGTCTGAGACAGCCGGACTCCCTCGCTGCGGAGGTTCGACGTGCGCCGGCACTCGCTCCCACCTGATGAGGATTCCGCATGACCAACCTGAGCAACTCCAGCAACCAGCAGAAGCCGTCGGGGATGCCGTTCGAGCGCTACCGCGCGTTCGTGCCCGTCGACGTCCCCGACCGCACCTGGCCCAGCAAGAAGATCACCAAGGCTCCGCGGTGGCTCTCCACCGACCTGCGTGACGGCAACCAGGCTCTGATCGACCCGATGACGCCGGCCCGCAAGCTGCGGATGTTCGAGCTGCTGGTCGCGATGGGTTACAAGGAGATCGAGGTCGGCTTCCCGAGCGCGAGCCAGACCGACTTCGACTTCGTGCGCAAGCTGATCGAGGAGGACCGGATCCCCGATGACGTACAGATCTCGGTCCTGACCCAGGCGCGCGAGGACCTCATCTCGCGCACCGCCGAGTCGATCGCGGGCGCCCCGCGCGCCACGATCCACCTCTACAACGCCACCGCCGAGCTGTTCCGCCGGGTCGTGTTCAACGTGACCCCGGCCGAGTGCATCGGGATCGCGGTGCGCGGCACCGAGATGGTGATGAAGTACGCCGAGGAGCACGTCCCCGAGCTGATCGGCACCGAGGACTTCGGCTACCAGTACAGCCCGGAGATCTTCACCCAGACCGACACCGACTACGCGCTGGAGATCTGTGAGCGGGTGAGCGACGTGTGGCAGCCGGAGGCCGGCCGGGAGATCATCCTCAATCTGCCCGCGACCGTGGAGATGTCCACGCCGAACACCTACGCCGACCAGATCGAATACTTCGGCCGGGGCCTGACCCGCCGTGAGCACTCGGCGATCTCGCTGCACCCGCACAACGACCGCGGCACCGCCGTCGCGGCCACCGAGCTCGGTCTGATGGCCGGCGCCGACCGCGTCGAGGGCTGCCTGTTCGGTCACGGCGAGCGCACCGGCAACGTCGACCTGGTCACCCTGGGCATGAACCTCTTCTCCCAGGGCATCGACCCGCAGATCGACTTCCGGGTCGGCGGTGGCATCGACGAGATCCGCCGCACCGTCGAGTACGTCACCAACATCAACGTCCACCCCCGTCACCCCTATGCCGGCGACCTGGTCTACACCGCCTTCTCCGGCTCCCACCAGGACGCCATCAAGAAGGGCCTGGAGGACCTCGACCGGATCGCCGCCGAGGCCGGCAAGGACGTCAGCGAGATCCCGTGGGAGGCGCCCTACCTGCCCATCGACCCCAAGGACGTCGGCCGCACCTACGAGGCCGTCATCCGGGTCAACAGCCAGTCCGGCAAGGGCGGCGTGGCCTACCTGCTCAAGACCGAGCACTCGCTGGACCTGCCGCGTCGCGCGCAGATCGAGTTCTCGCGCGTGGTCCAGCAGCACACCGACTCCGAGGGCGGCGAGGTCAGCCCGGAGGAGATCTGGTCGATCTTCTCGGCGGAATACCTCGAGCGTGAGGAGCCGTACGCCCTGGAGAGCTGGTCCTCGGTGACCGACGCCGAGGGTGGCGACGAGCAGCAGGTCACCCTCCGCGTACGCGGCGAGGAGCGCACCTACAAGGGCGTCGGCAACGGCCCGGTGGCCGCGTTCGTCGACGCGCTGAAGGAGGCCGGCGCCGAGATCCGGGTCCTCGACTACGCCGAGCACGCGCTCTCGGCCGGTGGCGACGCGGCCGCGGCAGCGTACGTCGAGTGTGAGATCGCCGGCGAGATCGTGTGGGGCATCGGCATCCACGAGAACATCGTCACCGGATCACCGTCCAGATCCTCGACCAGATCCCGCAGCTCGACGCGGTCCAGCCGTACTTCTTCTCGCACTACTGGCTGTCCTTCGCCGACCTGATGCGCTAACC
>NZ_JBHVKN010000067.1:0-23890 GCF_042798075.1 Nocardioides sp. NPDC057772 | reverse complement strand
GTGGGGTCGGGTTCCTGTTGGGGTTTCCGCCCGGCCGCTGGGTCGTCAAGGGAGTTTCCGACGGATACTCGCGATTAACTGGACGCAAACCCCCTGGACTACACCCAGCGACCCCGCCCCCGACCCCAGGCTACGCTCGACGGCATGGCCCTGAAGGCGATCGCGGCACTGGTGGTATCGACCGTGCTCCTCGCCGGATGCGGCGGTGAACCGGCCGCCGCGCCGCCGTCCCGGACAGCGGCGCCGGCGGTGTCGGCCTCGTCGGCCGCACCGTCCCCGACCCCGTCGGAGTCGCTGCCGCCGGTGACCGACAAGGTCTCGCTCCCGCAGCTGATGCTCGAGGAGTTCCCGGGCGGCGAGGTGGAGGTGCTGCGGGAGTCGGGGAGCACGGAGGCCTACCGGCGCTTCGAGGTCAGCTACCCGAGCGGGCGGCTGACGATCACGGGAGTGCTGTTCCGGCCGCGCAGCGAGGGCCCGTTCCCCGGGGTGGTCTTCGCCCACGGCCACATCGACACCGACATCTACGTCACCGGACAGGGCCTCAGACGCGAGCAGGACCGGCTGGCACGGGAGGGCTACGTCGTCTTGCACACCGACTACCGCGGCCACGCCGGTTCCTCACCCATCCCGGAAGGCACCGAGGAGGACGAGAGCCGCCTCGGCTACACCCGCGACACGATCAACGCCGTCCAGGCGATGAAGAGACTTCCGTACGTCGACCCCGACCGCACCGCGCTGCTCGGCCGTTCCATGGGCGGGGGAGTGGTGATGAACGCGCTCGTGGCCCAGCCGGACCTGGTGCGTGCTGGGGTGACGTACGCATCGGTCTCCTCGGATATCGTCGACAACATCAACCGGTGGGCGGTGCCGTCGCGGCCCGAGGAGGTGGCCCGGCTCTACCGGCAGTACGGAGATCCCGAGCGGGAGCCGGAGTTCTGGGAGGGGCTGTCGGCCCGGACGTACTTCGACCGCATCGAGGTCCCGGTCCAGATGCATCACGGCACCGACGACGAGTCGTGCCCGATCCGGTGGGCCTACACCACCCGGGACCTGATGGAAGCCGCGGGAGTGCGGCAGCGGCTGTGGGTCTACCAGGACGAGCAGCATGCCTTCGGACCGCAGTGGGACCTCTCGATCCGGCGGGTGATCGGGTTTCTCGATCGTCATCTGGCATGACGTGGTCAGGTGGAAAGAGGGGCCCAGCGGTCCCATCCTTTTGGGGACTTTCGACACTGTTTCGACAACAGTCCGGTAACGCAACATGGGTGCTCCACACACAGTGGCCGACTGCGGGGAAGCGTCTGGATCTGGGGGGCTTGAAGCCCAAGGGAGTATCCGGGTGAAGTTCTGCAGCGGCGGGCGGGGTCAGGGCTCTTCGAAGCCAGGGCCCCGCTTGCGTGCTTCCGGGAGGGTGTGTCAGCCGGGTCCCCGGATGACCACCAGTGGTGAGGCATGATGTGGGCATGAGTGTCGACCTCGGACCGAAGACCGGGACGCAGCGGCCGCGGTCACCGTGGCGCTGGCTCGCGGCCGTCATCGCCGCCGCGGTCGTGCTCGTGGCCATCGTCGCCTCCTTCGGCCTGCTCGGCTCCGACGACACCGCCGAGGACCCCGGTGCCACGCCACCTTCGCCGACCGCGACGGTCACCGAGACCGCGGCGCCCCCGTCGGCCTCCGCCCCGGCCGGTGGCGGAGGGACGACCGAGCTGACCGTCGTCGCCGACACCGCCCGCTGCCTCCCGCCGACCTCGAAGTGGCTCTCCCGGAACGCCGCACTGGCCTTCGAAGGCACCGCCGAGAGCGTGACCAAGAGCGAGGCCCTGCTGCGGGTGAAGACGTGGATGTACGCCGACGGCTTCGGCGGCACCGACACCGTCCGGATCACCCTGCCCGCGCCGAGCACGATCCCGATGCCCGAGTTCGAGAAGGGCAAGACCTACCTGGTCGCGGCCAAGGGCGACGCCGAGGTCATCGGCTGCGGCTACAGCGACGCCAAGAGCGCGAAGCTCCAGAAGCTCTACACCGCCGCGTTCAAGTGATCTCCGGGCTCCTCCTGGCCGCTGGAGCCGGGCGCCGGATGGGCAAGCCGAAGGCGCTCGTCGACGACTGGCTGGTCCGGTCGGTCGAGGTCCTGCGCGAGGGCGGCTGCGACGACGTACTCGTCGTGCTCGGGGCGTCCGCCGAGGAGGCTCGGGCGCTTCTTCCGGCCGACCAGCGGGTCGTCGTCGCCGAGGACTGGGACGCGGGGATGGGGGCCTCGCTGCGGGTCGGTCTGGGGGCGCTCGGACCGGAGGTCGAGGCCGCCGTGGTGCACCTGGTCGACCTGCCGGACGTCGTCTCGGACGTCGTGGCGCGCGTGATCCCGGCGGCTTCCGCCCGCGGGCTGGCCCGGGCGGCCTATCAGGGGGTTCCGGGGCATCCGGTGCTGATCGGGCGCGACCACTGGGACGGTGTCATCGAGGCGGCCGTGGGGGACCAGGGCGCCCGGGGATATCTCGAGGCCCACGACGTACGTCTGGTGGAGTGCGGCGACCTGGCCGGCGGCGCCGACGTCGACCGTCGCTGACCGGACGACTCGCTCCTACCCTCGTTGGAGGTTGTTCCAACCCTCAGCCAACGCTTCGCGTTCTAGGCTCAGGGCATGGACCTGACGCCCCGGGAGATCGCCGACCGCCTGGCGGGGACGGGATATCTGGCCGACCCGGAGCTGGCGACGGTGACGTTCCTCGGGCTGCGGATGCAGCGGCCGCTGCTGCTCGAGGGCGAGCCCGGGACCGGCAAGACGGCGCTCGCCGAGGCCGTCGCCGAGGCGCTGGACCTGCCGCTCGTACGGCTGCAGTGCTACGAGGGGATCGACGCCACCCAGGCGCTCTACGACTGGGACTTCGCCCGCCAGATCCTGCACCTGCGCGCCCTGGAGGCGGCCGGTGGCGCGGGTGAGGTGGAGGAGGCCGAGAAGTCGCTCTACGACGAGCGGTTCCTGCTCGCCCGTCCGGTGCTGGCAGCGCTGCGCCAGTCGCCGTCGGTGCTGCTCGTCGACGAGGTGGACCGGGCCGACGACGAGTTCGAGGCGTTCCTGCTCGAGGTGCTGTCCACCTACCAGGTGACGATCCCGGAGTTCGGGACAGTGGCCGCGGCGGTCCCGCCGGTCGTTGTGCTCACCTCCAACCGCACCCGCGAGCTCCACGACGCCCTCAAGCGCCGCTGCCTCTACCACTGGATCGACCACCCGGGGCTGGACCGCGAGATCGAGATCGTACGCAGCCGAGCCCCCGAGGTCGCCGAGGAGCTCGCCCGCCAGGTGGTCACGGTGGTCCAGCAGCTGCGCGGTGCCGAGGGCGCGAACGCCCTGCTCAAGCCCCCGGGCGTCGCGGAGACCCTCGACTGGGCCCGAGCCCTGCACCACCTCGGCACGACCGAGATGAACCTGGAGAGTGCCGCCGCCACGCTCGGCGCGCTCGTCAAGCACCGCGAGGACGCCGACCGCGTCCGGGCGGCGCTGGATCGGCTGCTGACGTGACGGACTTCTCTGGCAAAACTGGCACTTCTCGGGCAATGCAACGCCAGAGAAGTGCGGGGATACCCGGTGAACCGGGTATCCCAACGGCGATCTTCCTCGCCTTCACCCGAGCCCTCCGGGCGGCCGGGGTGCCGGTGACCCAGGACCGCGCCCACGGCTTCCTGCAGGCGACGGCGATCGTGGGCGCCGACGACCCGGTCGCGACCTACACGGCCGGGCGGGCGACGCTGTGCGCCGGCCCGGACGACCTGCGCCGCTACGACCAGGTCTTCGAGGCCTGGTTCGGATCGACGGCGACGCTGCCGGGCCCGCAGGGGCCGCCGCGTACGGTCTCGGTCACCTCGACCCTTCCCGAGACCGAGCCGCAGGACGGCGACGGCACGGGGGAGGGGGAAGGCGACGTCATCCGGGCGCGGGCCAGCGAGATCGAGACCCTGCGCCACCGCGACGTCGCCGACCTCGACCCGGCCGAGCAGGAGCGGGTGGCCGCGCTGATAGCGCGCCTCCGCCCGCAGGCCCCGCGACGCAGGACGCCGCGACAGGAGCAGTGGCGGCGAGGCCGCGTCGACGCCCACCGCACCCTGCGGGCCAGCCTGCGCCACCTCGGCGAACCGGCCGGGATCCACTACCGCCGGCGCGGAGAGCGGCCGCGGCGTGTCGTGTGGCTGATCGACGTGTCCGGGTCGATGAGCTCCTACGCCGACGTGCTGCTGCGGGTCGCCCATCGGGTGAGCTCGGCGGGGCCGGCCAACGGCGTGTTCACGATGGGCACCAGGCTCACCAACGTCACCCACGCACTGCGCCACCGTGACCCCGACCGTGCGCTGGTCGCGGCGGGCGAGACGGTGCCCGACTGGTCGGGCGGCACCCGGCTCGGCGACAACCTGCAGGCCTTCCTGCGGCGCCATCAAGGACTGGCCCGAGGCGCGGTGGTGATCATCGCGAGCGACGGCTGGGAGCGCGGCGACACCGCGCTCCTCCACGAGCAGACGGCGAGGCTGCACCGCCTCGCCCATCGTGTGGTGTGGGTCAACCCACACCGTGGCAAGGTTGGATATGAGCCGCTGCAGCGAGGCATCGTCGCGGTGCTTCCGCACGTGGACGACTTCGTCGCCGGGCATTCGCTGGCGACGTACGAGGATCTGGTGGAGGTGATCGCGCGTGCGTGACGTACTCGACGATCTGATGAAGTGGTGGGACGCTGGCGAGACGGTGGCGGTGGCCACGGTGGTGGCGACGTTCCAGTCTGCGCCCCGGCCGCCGGGGGCCTCGATGCTCGTCGGCCCCGACGAGACCGCGGTCGGCTCCGTCTCCGGCGGCTGCGTCGAAGGCGCCGTCTACGAGGTCGCCCGCGAGGTCGCGCAGACCGGTGTCCCCGAGCTCCACCGCTACGGCGTCTCCGACGACGACGCGTTCGCGGTCGGTCTGACCTGCGGCGGCATCCTCGACGTCTTCGTCGAGAAGGTGTCGAAGGAGACCTTCCCGGAGCTCGGCGAGCTCGCCGAGGACGTACGCAGCGGCAGCCCGGTCGCCCTCGCGACCGTCATCGAGCACCCCGACCCGGAGATCCTCGGGCGCCGCGTCCTCATCCGCCCCGAAGGGGTCAAGGGCTCGCTGGGCAGCTCCCGGATGGACGACGCCGTCCACGACGACGCGCTCGGGCTGCTGGCTCACGGCACCAACCAGACCCTCTCGTACGGCATCGACGGCGAGCGGCGCGGCGAGGGCATGCGGGTCTTCGTCTGGTCCTTCGCACCCAAGCCCCGGATGCTCGTCTTCGGCGCGATCGACTTCGCCGCCGCCGTGGCCCGGGTCGGCGCCTTCCTCGGCTACCACGTCACCGTCTGCGACGCCCGCCCGGTCTTCGCGACCAACTCCCGCTTCCCCGAGGCCGACGAGGTCGTCGTCGACTGGCCCCACCGCTTCCTGACCCAGGAGGTCGAGGCGGGCCGCATCGACCAGCGCACCGTGATCGCCGTCCTCACCCACGACCCGAAGTTCGACGTACCTCTCCTCGAGGTCGCCCTCCGCCTCCCCGACATCGCCTACGTCGGCGCGATGGGCTCACGCCGCACCCACGACGACCGCCTCGCCCGCCTCCGCGACGCCGGCCTCACCGACGACGAGATCGCCCGCCTCAGCAGCCCGATCGGCCTCGACCTCGGCGCCCGTACGCCGGAGGAGACCGCCATCTCCATCGCCGCCGAGATCATCGCCGGCCGCTGGGGCGGCACCGGCGAGCGCCTGGCGACCACCACCGGACGGATCCACGAAGACCGTTAGACAAAGCCGCGATCTGGTTTGTTACGGTCGAAGAGTGAAGAGAACATGGCAGATCGGCAATGCTCTTGCCCTCCTCTTTGCGCTGGTGGCCAACTTCCTGACCGGCGCGCAGATTCTCGATCTGCCGGCGATCGGGGAGATATCGGATCGATACGCCACCTATCTGACACCGGCTGGGTACGCCTTCTCCATCTGGACTCCCATCTATCTGCTGCTGATCGTCTTCGTGGTCTACCAGGCCAGGGATCTTCGTGATCCGCGCGATGACAATCACGTCCCGCAGCTGCTCGGACCGCTCTTCATCGCCGCCAGCATCTGCAACGGGCTGTGGACCTACGTCTTCGTGAAGGAGTGGGTCGGCCTCTCGGTCGTAGTTCTGCTGACTCTCACGGCAACGCTCTACGCCGCGCTGTGGCGCCTCGGGGTAGGCATGACCCGGCCGTCCACCAATGACTTCCTCATGGTCTGGCTTCCGCTGATGCTCTACACGGGATGGGTCACCGCGGCGAGCATCGTCAACATCGCCACCTATCTCGACTCGCAGGACGTGACCGTCAGCCCAATGGCCGCGATCGTCGTGATCGCGGTGCTCACCGTTGCTCTGCTGGCGCTTCTGCTCAAGCGCAACCTGCGCGAGCTGCTGATCTCCTGCGCCTGGGCGCTGGTCGCGGTCGGTCTGCGCCAGATCGAGCTCTCGCAGAGTACGTCGGTGGCGATCGTGGCGCTGGTGTGCGCCGGGATCCTGATCATCGCGATGCTCTTCCACGGGATCGCTCGCGGACTGTCGTATGACCGCCGCACCGAGGGCACCTGAGCTGCCAACAGACCCACGGTGACGTCGCCGTGCGGGCACCGCGACTCCTGTGACCGCATCGGGTACGGAGCAGGTACCGCTGAGGGGATCGTGAGGCACGTCACAGGGTGCTACCTTGGCAGGACCGAGCCTCAGGGCCGAGCTCCAAGGGGGATCTGATGGTCCGTAGCGATCTGCAGGAGCGCCGCATCAGCGCGGCGCGGGCGTGGACCGCCTTCGTGGAGAGCGGCGATGCCGCCGAGGACTTCGTCCGGCCCGAGATCCTGTCGAGCTGGACGCGCTCGGCGACGGCCGTGAAGCCGGACGTGCGCGAGGCGCCGCTGGCGGACGAGGACGAGACCCGGGAGATGTGGCGCGGGTCCCCGCTCCAGGTGGCCGTCGAACGGGTCGAGGAGGAGCTGCGCTGCACCGCGGACGACGGCGATCTGGTCATCGCGGTGACCGACCCCGACACCCGGGTGCTGTGGACCTACGGCGGCCGGGTGATGCGCCATAAGGCGGAGTCGGTCAACTTCGTACCGGGTGGGCGCTGGGACGACGAGAGCGCCGGCACCAACGCGCTCGACCTCGCCAACCGGACCAACGCGCCCTCGATGGTCTTCGGCCCCGAGCACTATGCCGAGGTCGTGCACAACTGGGTCTGCTGGGCCGCGCCGCTCCACGACCCGGTCACCGGCAAGCATCTCGGCGTCCTCGACCTCTCCACGACTTGGGACCGCACCCATCCGATCGGGATGGCCACAGCCCGGGTGATGGCGCGCCTCATCGAGGGCGCGCTGCCGAAGATGCCGACCCAGCGGGTGGACGAGGCGATCGCCGAGCCCGGTCTCGTGCTGACCCTGCTGGGCACGGCGGAGACCTGGCTCGACGGGCAGCGGCTGCTGCTCAACCGCCGCCAGACCGAGATCCTCGCCCTGCTCGCGCTCCACCCCGAGGGCCTCTCGCTGGAGCGGCTGCACGCGATGGTCTACGGCGACCAGGCGGTCACCCTCTCCACGCTCAAGGCCGAGGTCTCCCACCTGCGCCACGCCCTCGGCGGCCAGGTCGCCTCGCGTCCTTACCGTCTGCTGATGCCGGTCGCGACCGACGTCGATCAGGTGCTCACCCTGATCCGGCACGGCCGGGTCGCGGCTGCTGTGGAGGCGTACGGTGGTGATCTCCTGCCCGGCACCAACAGCCCGGCGCTGGCCGAGATGGCCGAGTACGTCGCGGTCGCGCTGCGCGAGGCGCTGATCGCCGACCCGCAGCCCGATGCGGTGTTGCGCTACAGCGAGCTGGCTCCGTACGACACGGAGGTCGTCGACGTCTGCCTGCGCCGCCTCGGCGGCGGCGCCCACCCGGCGTTGCCCCTGCTCAGGGCTCGTTTGGCGGCCAGCAGGTAGCCAGCCAACCGGAGCCCAACCCTGCGCGTCCTACTGTGATCTGGCCCACACAGTGACGTCTGGCAGGGAGACAACATGGCCCGGATCAGCATGCGCGTCGACGGTATGAAGGTCACCGACGACGTCGAACCGCGGACACTGCTCGTGCAGTATCTCCGCGAAGGACTCGGCAAGACCGGCACGGTGATCGGTTGCGACACCAGCAACTGCGGCGCCTGCACGGTCCATCTCGACGGCGACTCGGTGAAGTCGTGCAACGTGCTCGCGGTGCAGGCCGACGGCTGCGAGGTGACCACGATCGAGGGCCTCGCCGACACGGTCGAGGGCGACCTCCACCCGGTCCAGGAGGCGTTCCGCGAGTGTCACGGCCTGCAGTGCGGGTTCTGTACGCCCGGCATGATCATGCAGTCCGTCGACCTGCTCAAGCGCAACCCGCAGCCCAGCGAGGACGAGATCCGCGAGGGCATCGAGGGCAACCTGTGCCGCTGCACGGGCTACCACAACATCGTCCGCGCGGTGCAGTACGCCAGCGGCCACCTGGCCACCGCCGCCAACCCGCGCGGCGCGACCGAGGAGGTGGACGCGCTGTGACCGCCGTAGAGGCTCGTCCGGAGCAGACCAACGAGATCGGCCGCGACCGGCGCCGCAAGGAGGACGCCCGCCTGATCACCGGCCGGACCCGCTGGACCGACAACATCAACCTGCCCGGGATGCTGCACCTGGCGATGGTGCGCAGCCCGTTCGCCCACGCCCGGATCACCAACATCGACACCAGCGCCGCGGCGGACGCCGAGGGCGTGGTGACCGTGCTGGCCGCCAAGGACTTCGACGAGACGCTCGGCGTCTGCATCAACGCCTGGCCGATCACGCCCGACCAGAAGGCGCCGGCCCATCCGCCGATCGCGACCGACCGGGTCACCTTCGCCGGTGAGATCGTCGCCGTCGTGGCTGCCCGGTCCGCAGCCGCGGCCCGCGATGCGGCCGAGATGGTCGAGGTCGACTACGAGGAGCTTCCCGCGGTCGTCTCCCTCGAGGAGGCGGTCAAGGACGAGGTGCTCGCCCATCCCGACCTCGGCACCAACAAGTCGGCGCTGTGGGTCTTCGACAGCGCGCAGGCCGGCACCGGCGGTAACGTCGACGAGGCCATCGCGACGGCCCGCAACGACGGGATCGTGATCGAGCGGACCTACCGCCAGCAGCGCCTGATCCCGGCGTTCATGGAGCCGCGCAGCGTCGTGTGCGACCCGACCGGCGAGCAGATCACGGTGTGGAGCGCCACCCAGATCCCGCACATCCTGCGGTTCGCGTTCGCCGCGACCACCGGGGTGCCCGAGTCGAAGATCCGGGTGATCGCTCCCGACGTCGGCGGCGGCTTCGGCGGCAAGCTCCAGCAGACGCCCGAGGAGATGATCGTCTTCGCGATGGCGCGCCGGCTCGGCAAGCCGGTGAAGTACACCGAGACCCGCTCCGAGTCGCTGCTCTCCGCCCACCACGGTCGCGACCAGATCCAGAAGCTGACGCTCTCGGCCACGAAGGACGGGCAGGTCACCGGACTCAAGGTCGAGCTCGACGCCAACCTGGGCGCCTACGTCGCCATCGTCGGCGGCGGCGTCCCGGTGCTCGGCGCGTTCATGTTCAACGCGATCTACAAGTTCCCGGCCTACCAGTTCAACTGCCAGACGGTGTTCACCAACACCACCTGGACCGACGCCTACCGCGGCGCGGGGCGGCCGGAGGCGACGTACGCCGTCGAGCGGCTGATGGACGAGCTGGCCGCCGAGGTCGGGGTCGACCCGCTCGAGATCCGGGAGAAGAACTGGATCACGCACGAGGAGTTCCCCTTCACGACCGTCGCGGGGCTCACCTACGACAGCGGCAACTATGAGGCGGCGACCGCCAAGGCGAAGGAGCTCTTCGGCTACGACGAGCTCCGTCGTGAGCAGGCGGAGCGCCGGGCCAACAACGACCCGGTCCAGCTCGGCATCGGCGTCTCGACCTTCACCGAGATGTGTGGCCTGGCCCCGTCACGAGTGCTCGGCAGCCTCGACTACGGTGCCGGCGGCTGGGAGCACGCCCAGGTGCGGATGACGCCGACCGGCAAGGTCGAGGTCATCACCGGCGCCAGCGCTCACGGGCAGGGGCACGAGACCGCGTTCAGTCAGATCGTGGCGGACCGTCTCGGCGTACCGTTCGAGGACGTCGAGGTGCTCCACGGCGACACCCAGATCGCGGCCAAGGGCTACGACACCTACGGCTCCAGGAGCCTGGTCGTGGGTGGCGAGGCGCTGGTGCGGGCCGCCGACAAGGTGCTCGAGAAGGCCAAGCCGATCGCGGCCCACCTGCTCGAGGCGAGCGTCGACGACCTGGAGTTCACCGGTGGCAGGTGGACGGTGCGCGGCACCGACCAGGGCATGTCGATCGGCGAGCTGTCCACGGCGGTCTTCGCGGCCCACAATCTGCCCGACGGGGTCGAGGCCAACCTCGACTCCGAGGCCACCTTCGACCCGGAGAACTTCAACTTCCCGCACGGCACCCACCTGTGCGCGATGGAGGTCGACACCGAGACCGGGCAGGTGAAGATGCGGAAGTACGTCTGCTGCGACGACATCGGCAACATCATCAACCCGCTCATCGTCGCGGGACAGGTGCACGGTGGACTGGTCCAGGGCATCGCCCAGGCGCTGTGGGAGGATGCGGTCTACGACGACGCCGGCACGCTGGTCGCCGGCTCCTTCGTCGACTACCTGCTCCCGACCGCCGCCGACACGATCAGCTTCGAGATCGACCACACCACCTCGCCCTCGACCACCAACACGCTCGGCACCAAGGGCGTCGGGGAGGCCGGCACGATCGCCTCCACTCCGGCGGTGGTCAACGCGGTCGTCGACGCGCTGCGCCCGCTGGGTGTCAACGACGTGACCATGCCCTGCACACCGGAACGGGTGTGGCGGGCGATCAACGAGAGCTCGGCCGGTGGCGAGACCACCGGCGCGGCCGCCGCACACTTCGATCCGTCGACGGGCATGTCCGGGAACGTCGACCGCACGGAAGGAGACGCCCAGTGATTCCCGCATCGTTCGACTACGTCGCCCCGACCACGGTCGAGGAGGCGCTGGCCGCCCTCGCCCAGTACGGCGACGAGGCCAAGATCATCGCCGGCGGGCAGAGCCTGCTGCCGGTGCTGAGGATGCGTCTCAACGCTCCCGAGTGGGTCATCGACCTCGGTCGCATCGACTCCCTCAAGGGCGTACGCGACGAGGGCGACTCGATCCTCATCGGCGCCATGACCCGCCACTGCGACGTCGCGACCGATCCTCTGGTCGCCGAGCACGCGACCCTGGTCGCTCGTGCCACGGCGACGGTCGCCGACGAGCAGGTACGCCACCGCGGCACCTTCGGTGGCGCGCTCGCCCACGCCGACCCGGCGGGAGACCTCGGAGCCCCGGCCCTGGCCCTGGACGCCGAGTTCGTCATCGCCGGGCCGGGCGGGGAGCGGGTCGTCCCGGGCTCGGAGTTCTTCCAGGGGCTCTTCGAGACGGCCGTCTCCGAAGACGAGCTGCTCGTCGGCGTACGCATCCCGAAGCACACCGGATGGACGGCCCACTACGAGAAGTTCGTGCGGGTCGCCCACCAGTGGCCGATCTGCGCGGTCGGCGCGACCCTCAAGGTCTCCGGCGGCGTGATCGAGGGTGCGGCGATCGGTCTCACCAACATGGGCGCCACCCCGTTGCGCGCGGCCGGCGTCGAGCAGGCGCTGGTCGGCCAGCAGGCCACCGAGGAGGTCGTACGCAACGCCGCGGCCCTGGCCGCGGACGGCGCCGAGCCGCCGTCCGACCTCAACGGCGACGCCGACTACCGGCGCCATCTGGTCACGGTGCTCACCCGGCGGGCCATCACGAAGGCGCTCGGGGGCTGACGCGTGGATCTGACGCACCAGTTCACGGTTCCGACCTCGGTCGAGGAGACCTGGGACAGCTTCTTGGACATCGGCTCGCTCGCCGAATGCTTCCCGGGAGCCCAGGTCACCTCGGCCGAGGGCGACACCTTCACCGGCACGGTGAAGGTGAAGCTCGGTCCGATCGCCATGGTCTACGCCGGCTCCGGCACGTTCATCGAGAAGGACGAGTCCGCCCGTCGGCTGGTCGTCGAGGCGAAGGGGCGCGACAAGCGTGGCAACGGCACCGCCGGCGCCAACGCGACGCTGACGATGGCTCCGGAGGGCACGGGCACGCGGGTCGAGATCGTCACCGACCTCGCGGTCACCGGCAAGCCCGCCCAGTTCGGCCGCGGGGTCATGCAGGACGTCTCCGACAAGCTGCTCGGTCAGTTCGTCGCGTGCCTGGAGTCGAAGTCGGCACCCCCGTCGGTCGCGCCCGCGAGCGAAGCGAGCGGTGTCGAGACCAACACAGTCCCGTCGAGCGCCGGAGGGGACCGTGTCGGTCTCACGGAGACCGGTTCGGCGGGGCCTCCGCCCAGCGGCTCCGGCAGCTCTACCAGCGGTGCGCCGAAGCACGCGGCGCCGAAGGAGCCCGACGCGCTCGACCTCGGCGCCACGGTCGTACCGGTGCTGATCAAGAACTACGGCAGGAAGATCGCCCTCGGGGTGGCGGTCATCGCCGCGGTGGTGATCGTCTACAAGCTCCTGCGGGGCTGAGGCCGGATCGCGCGACGAACCCGTCGCGCAATCCGGATACCTCTCGCGCAACCTGGATAGCGGAGCGCTGTTCGACCTCTCTAGCGTTTTGCCTACGCAGACCCCGCTGCGAGAGGAAACAGTAAAAGTGAAGATCGCGGTCATCGGCGCCGGGTTCGCAGGCATCGCCTCGGCCAAGGTGCTCACCCAGCTCGGGCACGACATCACCGTCTTCGAGAAGGCGCCCGATGTCGGTGGTGTATGGAGCCGCACCCGTCGCTACCCGGGCCTGACGACGCAGAACAACAAGGACTCCTACACGCTCTCGGACCTGAGGATGCCGAAGGTGTTCCCCGAGTGGCTCAGCGGCGAGCAGGTGCAGAGCTACCTCGAGATGTACGTCGAGAAGTTCGAGCTCGCCCCGATGATCAGGCTCTCGACCGAGGTACTGAGCGCCCAGCCGGCTGGAGGGGGCGGCTGGGCGCTCACCTCGAAAGCCAGCTCCGCTGAGGGGCCTGACGACGAGGCGACCGAGCACTACGACCACCTCGTCGTGGCCAGCGGCGTCTTCTCGGAGCCGTTCACCCCTGCGTACGACGGGGTCGACGAGCTGGAGGCCGCGGGCGGCAAGATCCTGGCCGCGAGCGAGCTGCACGACCTGGACACCGTCAAGGGCAAGGACGTCGTGGTCGTCGGCTACGGGAAGTCCGCCTGCGACGTGGCCGTCGAGATCGCCAAGGAGGCGACCTCGACCACCGTGGTCGCGCGCCAGCTGCTGTGGAAGATGCCCCGCAAGATCAAGGGCGTCCTCAACTACAAGATGCTGCTGCTCACGCGCATGGGGGAGGGGCTCTTCCCCTATCAGAACATCCGCGGAGCCGAGAAGATGCTGCACGCCGGCGGCTCGAAGATGGCCGGCTCGATGGTCGGCAGCGTCGAGTCGGTCACCACCAGCCAGCTCAAGCTGAAGAAGCTCGGGCTGATCCCCAAGGGCCAGTTCACCGACATCGCCCGCTCGACGGTCTCGCTGGCCACCGAGGGCTTCTTCGAGGGCGTCGAGGCCGGCGACATCACCGTCGAGCGCGACACCGAGATCGCCGCGTTCGTGACCAAGGACGGCAAGCCGTACGCCGAGCTCGCCAACGGTCGCGCGGTGCCGGCCGACGTCGTGGTGACCGCGACCGGTTTCAAGCAGGAGCTCCCGTTCTTCTCCGAGGAGATCCAGGACCAGCTCACCGACGACAACGGCGACTACCAGCTCTACCGCCAGATCCTCCCGCTCACTGTGAAGGACTTGACCTTCGCCGGCTACAACTCCTCGTTCTTCTCGCCGCTCTCGGCCGAGATGAGCGCGGTCTGGATCGGCTCCCACCTCGGCGGCGGCCACCAGGTCCCTCCGGTGGAGGAGATGGAGGCCCACGTCACCGCGCGGCTGGCCTGGATGCGGGAGCGCACCGACGGCCACCACGCCCGCGGCACCAACATCATCCCGTTCTCGATGCACAACATCGACGAGGTCCTCGGCGACGTCGGTATCGACGTCAGCAAGCGGGTCAAGGCGATGCAGTGGCTGCTGCCGATCGACCCGAAGGCGTACGCCTCCGTCACGCCCAGGCTCGTGGAGAAGCTGGCCGGGAGGAGCTAGTACGACGCGAGATGCCGGTGTTCCTGGGTGGGACCGGCATCTCGTCTCGGGTTCGACTGGACTCCAGCCGGGACCTTGGACAGTGATTGTGCCGTGTTCGCGTTCACGCGGCGCCGGCTCCGCTACGCTCTTCGGTCAATCGAGCCACGGTCCAGGAGCCTCCCTTGCCCCGTCCCCTGCTGAGCCGCCACACCGTTGTCGCCACCACCGATGTGGACCAGGCCCGAGAGGCCGTAGCGGAGCGTTTCTGCGCCCACTACCTGGCGCTGACGCAGGCCGGCTCGCAGCTGGACATGGTGCACAACGCCGCGCAGCTGGGCGAGGACGTGATGCTCAACTACATGCGCTACGGCGACGAGGTGCGGATCACGCCCGGCACCTTCGACGACTTCTACCTGATCCAGCTCCCGCTGGCCGGCAGTGCCAAGGTCAAGGTGGGGGAGCACGTCGTCCTCGCCGACCGGACCCGTGCCTCGATCGGCTCGCCCACCGAGGCCGTCGACATGCTCTGGTCCGACGGCTGCGAGAAGCTGCAGGTCTACATCCGCCGCAGCGCGGTCGAGGAGGCGGCTGCCGGCATCGGCGGCGCCGGCCCGGTGGTCTTCGACCCCACGCTCGACCTGGCCCGGCCCGAGGTGCGCGACTGGCTGAAGATGGTGCGTCTGGCCTACGACAACGTCGAGGCGGGTGGCTCGCTGATGAGCTCTCCGCTGGTGGCCGCGCCCTACGAGCAGGCGCTCATCGGCGGCCTGCTGACGATCCAGGCCAACACGTCGTTGGAGATCGCCTCCGAGAACGCCACGCCCTCGATGTCCCGGGCCGTACGCATGGCCGTCGACCTCCTCGAGGCCCACCCCGAGCGCCCCTGGAAGGTCGCCGAGCTGGCCCAGAAGGTCGGCGTCTCCACCCGCACGCTGCAGGAGGCGTTCCAGCGCGACCTCGACACGACACCCCTGGAGTACTGGCGGCGGACCCGGCTCGACCGCGCCCACGCCGACCTGCTCGCCGCCGACGCGACCGCCACCTCGGTCACCGCCATCGCCGCCCGGTGGGGCTTCTTCCACCTCGGCCGGTTCTCCCAGGCGTACCGGGCGCAGTTCCAGGAGCTCCCGTCGCAGACGCTCATGCGTTGAGGCGCCTCCGCTACACTCCTTGCTCGATTCGCTCGAAGATGTCTGCGTCGGTCTCGCGCTGCCACTCGGGCATGTCGTCCCAGTCGGCGACATAGCCGCCGACGCCCTTCTGAATCAGACCGACGCCATCGCGATGGATGGCTCTGTCGGCGGCTAGATCGCGCTCAGCGTTCACCCCTGAGGCAGGCCAAACCGTCCAACCTTGGTGCGGCTCGGATGGGCGCGGTTGAGTGAACGATCCTCAAAATTTGGGAATTCGGCGGCGCCGCATACCTGTACCCCGCTAGGTTCCTTGTTTGCCGCTCGGGCCAGGCACGTTTGTTCCCCACATTTCCAGGAGTTCTCGTGTCTTCTGTGTCTCGAGCGATGATTCGTGCGGTTCTAACGTCCGTGATCGGCCTATTGGCCCTGGTGTTGATGCTGGCCGGGTTGACATTGCCGACGGCGGCCCCCGCTGAGGCGGCTCCTGGTGGCCTGGCATCAGTGCCGCTTTCGGCGCCGTTGAAGGCGCCGAGCCCTGCGGTGGCGGCGAAGCCGTCGCAGTCGTTGGCGTCGACTGCAGCCGCTGCGCGGAAGGATTCCAAGCGCGAGGATGCGGGCTCGGGGAGGCCGTATCGGGTTCGCGAGCTGAAGAGCAAGCGTGATGAGCGGTCGACGACGCATCTGATGTCGGATGGCACGCGTCAGGTGACGCTGTCCACCTCGCCGGTGCATTGGCGTGAGTCGTCCTCGGATGAGTGGGAGCCGATCGAGACCGAGGTCGAGCCCGGGTCGGGGGCGACGGCGTTCGTGAACGAGACGAACGTGTTCGAGACCCGTTTCGGTGAGTCCCGCGGGGATCTGGCCACGGCCACGGGGGATGGCTGGTCGGTGTCCCTGGGCGCGGTCGGCGCGGACGGCAAGCCAGCAGTCGGGAAGGTGGCGCCGAAGGCGAAGGGCTCCCAGGTCACCGTCGATGAGGTCTTCGGGACCGGCCGTGCGGCGGCGGGTCTGCGGTACTCGGTGGGTGCTGGTGAGCTGAAGGAGGAGATCCTCCTCCCGAACGCGGCCGCCGCCGAGGCGGTACCGGCGGAGGGGTTCACGTTCACGCTCGAGCTGAAGGGTCTGGTCGCCAAGGAGCTTGAGGGCGGCGCGATCGGGCTTTACAAGAGCAAGGATGCGAAGCGGCCGCGGTTGGTGTTGCCGGCGCCGTTCATGACGGATGCGGCCGGTGTCCGCTCGGATGAGGTGACCCAGTCGCTAGGTGAGGCGGCTGATGGCACCACGACGGTGACGATCAAGCCGGATGCGGGCTGGCTGGGGGAGTCTGGGCGCGATTGGCCGGTTAGCATCGACCCGACGCTGGTGTACGCCCCGGATGCCGCCGATGGTCAGGATGTCTCGATCGGGGCGGGGTCACCGGACACGGCGCGTCCCTCGGAGCCGACGATCGCGGTCGGGGTGGGCGCCACGGGTGCGTGGCGTGGCCTGTTCAAGTTCGACACCTCGGCGATCCCGACGGGTTCGCAGGTGTACGCGGCGCAGCTGCGGCTGCACTTCTCCTCGGTGCACAACTCCGAGACCGAGCCGGTGGAGATGCGCGCGTACCCGATCACGAAGGCGTGGACCGAGACCACGGCGACGTGGAACGGCATGAACACCTCGTTCACGAACGGGAACTTCATCAACCAGTTCCTCATCGACGACTCCGACAGCGGCGCTACCTCGTTCGCGGGCCCGTGGAAGGACGTCAACGACGCGGCGGCGGTGTATGGCTCGTATGCGTCGCTCGCCTCCGGCACGACAGC
Source organism: Nocardioides sp. NPDC057772 (assembly GCF_042798075.1). Classification (NCBI taxonomy): domain Bacteria; kingdom Bacillati; phylum Actinomycetota; class Actinomycetes; order Propionibacteriales; family Nocardioidaceae; genus Nocardioides; species Nocardioides sp. NPDC057772. The sequence continues at coordinate 6,693 of NZ_JBHVKN010000067.1, read as the reverse complement.
GGATACGTTCGACTGGAACGCGAAGCTGCCGTGGTCGGGGCTCTATGACACTGAGACCCGTCACCTGCCGGGCGCCTCGCGGGGCACCCCAACCTATGTCGCGACCGGTGACCAAGGCAGCAGCACCCCGATCGGGATCGACCAGACCGCAGGCACCGCGGGTACCGCGCAGTGGCGACGGATCTCGTCCCAGCAGCACTTCGCACCCGGCGCGACGGCCCGGATCCGGATGACCCGCCAGTCCGGCACGACCGCCACGGCGCCGATGGCGGATGCGGTGCGGTGGATCGAGTACAACCGGGCGTTCAAGCCCGCGACCCAGCGCGACGGGTGGCACACCTACGGGCTGGGCACGATGGTCAAGAACTGGATCGACAACCCCGCCGCCAACCACGGCGTGATGGTCAAGGCACTGGACGAGTCGTCGACCGCGCCGGTGGGCGGGCCGTACTACCACTCCTCCGATGCCCCGTATGCGGCCGCGGCCGAGGGTGACACCCGCCCGCAGCTGGTGGTCGTGCTGGGCCAGCCTGGCCCGGTCCAGGACGTCCCGTCCACCGTGCATGCCGATGGCCCGGAGCTGTCGTGGTCCTCGGCGTCGGACCCGTCGTTCGCGCAGGAGGATGATGTCGCGGAGTATCAGATCTTCCGAGGCTGTGTCTCCCTGCCGGCAGCGGCGTGCACGACCCCGGTGGGGGAGGACTTCACCACCGAGTACGCCCGCAATGGCGCGTTGAAGCTGGTCGGGTCGGTCCCCGCGGACACGCTGCAGTTCCGCGATGACACTGCGGTCGCCTCCACCGCAACGGAGAAGGCGACCTACCGCTACTGGGTGGTCGCCCGCACGGTCGCCGACACCCAAGCACCGTCCTCGGGAGGCAGTGCGGAAGAGGGCCGTGACGGGACCGCGGTGGGATCGCCGATGACCGTCCAGATCCCCCAGGAAGGCCGCATCGCCCGGATCTTCACGACCAGCCGCGTGCAGGGTGTTCCTGGTGGGGATGTCGCGGACACGACGCTGTCCGCTGCGAAGCCAACCACCAACATCGAGAACCCGGATTCGGTGACGGCCGGAGACCGGACCTGGGTCCAGGTCGGCAACAACTCCGCGACCTACGGGGACGAGCGGGCTGTGTTCGGGTTCGACACCTCCACGATCAACCGCCGGGTCAAGGTCATGTCGGCGTCGTTCGAGCTGTGGAAGTCGAGCGGTGCGGGGACGACCGCGACCTATGACCTGCACGAGATGACCAGCGGGTTCGTGGAGAAGGAAGCGACCTGGCAGCGGGCCTCACTGGCGCAGGACTGGACCGATGGCGGCGCCTATAAGGCCACCGCGGTGGCCTCCGCGTCGCTGAACAACGACCCCGACCGGGTGGCGTTCGACACCACCGGCCTGAAGGCGGCCGTCCAGGGGTGGATCGATGGCACCGCGGGTGCCCCGAACGGGTTGCTGTTGAAGATCCGTGACGAGGCCGCCTCCACCCATCGGGTCTCGATCCTGAACAGCGAAGCAGCCGACCCCGGTCTGCGGCCGCGGCTGCGCGTCGAGCACCTGGTGAAGAACGACGACCAGGTCTTCGAAGCCCCCACGATGCCGGAGCGGTTCGTCCCGAACACGATCACCCGGGTGCCGGTCACGGTCGCCAACACCACCGACACTGCATGGCCCAGCACCCTGGAGCTGACCTATCGGTGGACCGACCCGGGCTCGACCACCGACAAGACGGTCGAGGGGGACCGGCTCGAGGTCGCCGTCGGCCGGGCATTGCAGCCGGGGGAGTCGGTCGATCTGGTGTTGCCGGTGCGGGTTCCGATCAACTCGGACTCGGGCAACAAGCGTATCGCCTACGACTTCTATCTGGATCTGCGCGACACCGCGACCGGGGCGTGGTGGTCGACCGCGCACCCCTACAAGCCGGGCGGTACCCAGAACTCGACCCCGGGCTGCGCGATGGTCACCACGGGTCTGATGTGTCAGGACCGGTGGGTGGAGTCGGCGACCTCGAATGCCGTGGGTCTGGAGAAGTTCGGGACCTACACCGGTGAGGAGACCGGCGCCGGGTCGCAGGTGCTGACGAATCTGTCCTCGGGCAATGTGTCGTGGTCGTATGAGCCGATCTCGAACCCGTCGGTGGGTCCCTCGGCGTTCGTGCGGATCACGTACAACTCGCGTGATCAGGTCGAGACCGGGGCCGGGTTCGGGGTGTCGGTGCAGCCGGCCACGTTGACCCGGCTGGGGAGCAGGCTCTCGGTGCCCTCGGGTGGGTCGACGAACAACGAGATGACCTTCATCGACGGCGACGGCACCGGCCACACCTACAAGATCAACGACAAGCCGGAGACTCCCAACATCCTGGAGTACGACCGTCCCGCGGGCGTGGCGCTGGAGCTGCATCGCGATACGACGGCGCCGGTGCGGGAGCAGTGGGTGTTCACACGTCCGGACGGAACCCGGTTCTTCTTCACACAGGCAGACGCACCTGAAGAACGAGATCCTGCTACCGGGGAGGTGGTCGCGACCCCGGTGGATGCCGGACTGCAGACCGCGGTGGCCGACACGTATGGCAACCGGCTCTCCTTCGGGTACTCGACCTCGGGTGAGCGTCTGGAGACGGTGAAGGACTCCCGGGGCCGTCCGGTGCTGTCCCTGAACTGGGATGCAGCCGGGTTGACCTCGATCACCGACATCGCCGGCCAGAAGCTGTCCTTCGGCTACAACAGCGCCCACATGCTGACCAGCCTGTCCGACACCGCGGCCCCGGTCGAGGGGGTGGCCACGGCGCCGGTGAAGCGGTTCGGGTTCGCCTACACCAACGACTCGGCCAACACGGGCACGTTGATGACCTCGATCACCGACCCCAGGGACAACGTCTCCAGGATCGCGTACTTCACCTCGACCGAGAACTCCTCCTACGCCAACTGGCCCAAGACCTTCACCGACCGCCGCAACAAGACCACCGACTTCACCTACTCCGACCCCGACTCCTCCGAGGGCGTCGACAACCAGGCCGTCATCACCGACAACAACACCACCGCCTCCCCAGGCGGCGGCACCCCGGGCAGCCCCGGTGCCACCGTGACCACCTACCGGGTCGACGGATACGGCCGCACCACCTCGGTCACCGACTCGCTGCAGCAGACCACCAAGCTCGGCTGGGACCGCGACCACAACGTGATCCGGCTCGAGGAGCCCAACGGTGCGGTCTCGACCTGGAAATACCACCCCACCACCGGCTATCCCACCCAGATCCGCGACGCCGAGACGGTCAAGGCCGGCGGGCTCGGGGTCCGGCTGGACTACGAGACGCTCCCCAACGCGCCGGGTGCCCCGACCGTGCTGCAGTACAAGACCAGCGCAGCCGGCCGGAAGTGGACCTTCACCAACGACCCGAACACCGGTGCCCTGAAGAGCGTGGCGGACCCGCTGGGCAACACCACCAGCTACACCTACACCGCCACCGGCCTGCTGGCCACGGCGACCGATGCCAAGGGCGCGGTCACCACCTACAACACCTATGACGAGTCGGGGATGCCGACCAAGGTCACCACCCCGGTCACCGCCACGACCACCCGGTTCTCGGAGATGACCTACGACAAGCGCGGCAACACCCTGACCGTGACCGACCCGCTCCGCAACGTCTCCACGGTCGAGTACGACGGGTTTGGCCGGCCGACCAAGGTCACCACCCCCGGCGACGACTCCGCGCCCGGTTCGCCCAAGGCGACCCGCACGACGGTGTCGGCCTACGACCTCAACGACAACCTGACCTCGACGACCGCCCCGAATGGTGCGGTGACCACCAGCACCTACAACGCCGCCGACCTGCCGACTCGGCAGGAGCTGCCCGCCAACAGCGACCCGGCCACCGAGCGGGCGATCACGTCCTCCTATGACGACCTCGGCCGGCTGATCGAGCAGACCGCCCCCGTCGGTGTGGCCACCACCACCAACGCCGACGACTTCGTCACCCGTTACGTCTACGACAAGGTCGGCCAGCAGATCCGGGTCGACGTCCCCTTCACTGATACCGACGGCACCAAGAAGACCGCGACCACCACGTCGAGCTATGACAAGGTCGGGAACCTGGTCAAGACCGTCGACCCGGTCAAGAACGCCACCACCACAGATTCCGACTACACCACCAAGGTCGACTACGACCTCAACCACCGCCCCATCACCTCCACGGACGCGAAGGGGTATGTCACCAAGACCGAGTACGACGCCGACGGTCTGGTCACAGCGACCATCGACCCCCGCGGGATCCGGGTCCGCAAGGTCTACGACAAGGTCGGCCGCCTGACCGAGACCCACGTCCCCCACACCCCGTGGGGCGCGACCTCGGCACGGGACCAGGTCACCAAGGTCGACTACGACAAGGTCGGCCAAGTCATCAAGAAGACCAGCCCCACCGGCCGGGCCTCGGAGACGATCTACAACCTGGCCGGTGAGGTGACCCAGACCAAGGCACCGTTCAAGACCGGTAACTCGACCTACCCGAACCCGGCCTCGACGTTCTACACCTACGACGACGCCGGACGTCTCGAGAAGCAGTCGCTGCCGACCTTCGACACCGCAGCGCCCGCTGAGTCCTCGAACCAGTGGACGAAGTTCACCTACTTCCCCTCCGGGGAGATCAAGACCTCCACCGACCCGTGGGGCGTGGTCACCTCCTACGTCTACAACCAGCTCGGCCAGCAGACCCAACGCTCCTACTACGGCTCCGCCGGAGCCGCGCAGTCACGCACGACCTCGATGACCTACAACCCCGACGGGTCGCTGCGAGCCAAGGACGAGCAGGCACCCGTCGAGCCCACGAAGTACTACGGCAACTCCTCACCGTATGTGTTCGCGGCGACCGGCACCTGGACCACCGTCACCGGCGGAACCAACACCGACGGCGCCAACTATGTGATGCACGCTGCCGCGGCCGCGGGTTCGACGGGGGCCTCTGACACCGCTACCTGGCGGATGAGCCCGGACAACGATGACACCTACGAGATCCAGGCCGCCTGCCCGGTCCGCACCGACACCAGCACGGCAGCCACCTACACGATCAACACCGCTGACGGCGCAAAGACGGCCACGATGAATCAGAAGGCCTGCACGAGCGCACAGAAGTGGGTCTCGCTGGGTTCGTACCGGTTCGCCGGCGGGGTGACAAAGACGATGGTGCTGAAGCCGTCGACCGATGGGGCAGTGGTCGCCGACACCATCCGGCTCATCGCTTCTGCGCCCGGACCGTCGAAGTCCTACACCTACGAATACGACCGCAACGGCCTGACCACCCAGGTCAAGGACAACACCGCTGGCGCCAAGACTGACACCTACAAGACCAGCTACGACGGCCTCGGCCGTACCGCGACCGCCACCGAGCTCGCCGGCACGACCACCCGGCGCACCACCACCTACACCTACGACCTCAACTCCAACCTGACCAGCACCTTCGCCGACCGCAAGGCCGACACGGACACAGGCGCAGGCAACCTGGCCGCGACCCGCTACACCGGCTACACCTACGACGTCCGCAACATGGTCGCCACCGTCGCCACCGGCCCCCAGCCGACCTCAGCCAACAGCCGCTACACCTACGAGTACGACTCCCGCGGGCTCCCGGTCTCGCTGACCAAACCCAACGGCAACCGGGTCGGCTACTCCTTCTACGAGGACCGGCTGCTGCGGACCTCCGATGAGCGCACCAGTGCCGAGCGCGGTAAGCAGGTCGTCGCGGCCCACACCCTGGACTATGACGCCGACGGGCAGAAGTCCTTCGATGTCGCCAAGCTCGACCAGGCCGGCACCACCGGGACCGTGGACCAGCGCTCCACGTTCTCCTACACGCCCTCGGGCCAGGTCGCTGGGGTGGACAAGTCCGGTGCTGATGCGGGTGAGGACGAGTCGTATGTCTATGACGCCGCCGGGAACATCACGACCCAGACCATGGGTGCGGTCACGACGACGTTCATCTACGACCGGAACCGGTTGACTGAAACCAAGGTCGGGACTGGGTCCACGATCTTCAGCCGCTATGACTCCTACGGGCGTTTGGTCACTCGTGACCAAGGTGCACACGTCATCGAACGCTACGGCTATGACGGGTTCGACCGGACCGTCCGGGAGCAGAAGTACACCAGCACCGGCACGCTGCAGCTGACCAAGACTCAGTCCTTCGACCCCTTCGACCGCACCACCACCCAGACCACCGCGATCACGGGGAAGCCGACCAAGTCGCTGCGGTTCACCTACCTCGGCACCAGCGACCAGGTTGCGGTCGAGGAGGAGAAGAACACCTCAGGTGCCTGGGAGGTCGCTAAGAACTACGCCTACGGGCCCAGTGGCGAGAAGCTGCAGCTGACCGACACCCCGGTCAACGGCACCACCACCGAGACCCAGTACTACGGCACCAACCCCCACGGCGACATCGAGACCCTGACCAAGGCCGACGGCACCACCGCCTCGACGTATCGCTACATGGCCTATGGGGCTCCGGACAAGAAGGGCACCACCGGCCAGGACGCCTACTCGACCGCAGCGTCCGAGACCGACCGGATGGCCGCCGACCTCGACTCGGTGAACCCCTACCGGTTCTCCGGGAAGCGGATCCACGGCGGTACCGGTACCTACGACGTCGGGTTCCGTGACTACGACCCTGGCATCAACCGGTTCCTCACCAGAGACTTCTACCAGGGAGC
>NZ_JBHVKN010000066.1:18488-23951 GCF_042798075.1 Nocardioides sp. NPDC057772 | reverse complement strand
GATGTGACCCAGGTGGGTCTTGACCGTCGCCTCGCTGACGAAGAGCTTGGCGGCGATCGCGCGGTTGGTGGTGCCGTGGGCGACCAGGGTCAGCACCTCGCGCTCGCGGGGGCTGAGCTGCGTTGACGGGCCCGGCGAGCGGAGCCGTGAGGCCAGCCGGGTCGCGACCGCGGGGGAGAGGACGGTCTCGCCGGCCGCGGTCGCCCGCACGGCCTCGACCAGGTCCGGCGTCGGCGCGTCCTTGAGCAGGTAGCCGGTCGCGCCCGCCTCGATCGCGGCGACCACGTCGGTGTCCGTGTCGAACGTGGTCAGGACGAGTACGCCGGTCCGCGACTCCTTCGCGCGGATCCGCTCGATCACCTCGACGCCGCCGGTGCCCGGCATCCGGAGGTCGAGGACGAGGACGTCCGGGTCGAGCGTCTCGACGAGCGCCACCGCCTCCTCGCCGTCGCCGGCCTGGCCGACGACCTCGAAACCTTGGGCGAGGAGCACCCCGACCACCCCGTCGCGTACGACCGGGTGGTCGTCGGCGACCACGATCTTGATCGGTTGGTTCATGCGGGTCCTCGTGGGAGTGCGGGAATGCTGGCGGAGACGGCGGTGCCGGAGCCGGGGGTCGACTCCAGCGTGAAGGTGCCGGTCAGGCGCTGCGCGCGGTCGCGCATCACGCCCAGCCCGAACGAGGACGAGCGGCGCGGAGCGGCGGGATCGAAGCCGGCGCCGTCGTCGCGTACGTCGAGGATCACCTCCGAGTCGTCGAAGGTGAGCGTGACCCCGACCCGGCGTGCGGAGGCGTGCTTGGCGACGTTGGTGAGGGCCTCCTGGGCGATCCGCAGCAGCGTGGCCTCGACCTCGGGGTGCAGCGCGGTGGACTCGCCGACCACGACGACGGAGGCCTCGACGGCGTGGTCGACGCGCCAGCCCTCGACCAGCGTCGACAACGCGTCGACGAGGCCGGCGTCGGCCAGCTCGGCCGGGGTGAGGTCCTGCACGGACCGCCGCGCCTCGACCAGCGCGGTGCGGGCCATCTCGGTGGCCCGGGCCACTCGGCGGCGTACGTCCTCGGCGTCCGCGGATCCCTCGGCGGCCTGGAGCTGGGCGACGACCCCGGCCAAGGACTGGGCGATCGTGTCGTGGATCTCGCGGGCGAGGCGCTCGCGCTCGTCGCGTACGCCGGTCTGCCGCGACTGCGCGACGAGCTGCTCCTGCAGGCGCGCGTTCTCCGCGAGGGCATGCTCCAAGCGGACGATCGTGTCGGCCCGCGCCTGGCTGACGGCGTCGAGGTGCATGCTGTAGCGGGCCATCAAGGTGGCGAGCCCGAAGTTGACGACGAAGAGCACCGGCAGCGCCGCGTTCTGCCACGGGCTGTCGTAGGGCGGTGGGCCACCGGTCTGACCAGTGGCCATGATCAGGGAGGTGGCCGCCATCGCGACCCATCTCCAGCGGCCGCGGAAGGACTCGAAGGCATCCAGGAAGCCGATCCAGGCGAAGATGCAGAAGAGCGGATGGATGATGGTGAGGGCGGCGGCCAGCAGCGTGCGACCGACGTAGCCGACCGGATGCGGGCCGTCGTGGACATACATCCACTGCCAGATCCACGCCGCGGTCACCGCCACCAGCACGCCGAAGGTCACCCGCATGCCGACCGAGCGCGGCCCCATCTCCGGAAAGGTCGCCACGCAGATGACCGTGGCGAGCGCGAGCAGCACGAAGGGAAGCGCCTTGAGGTTGCGCTCCCACAGCTGCTCGGGCTCGACGGCCGACGTCATGTGCAGGACCCTCTCATTCCCAGCGGAAGGCGCGCACGGCAATCAGGTAGAGGACGACCGTCCAGCCGCCCATCACCGCCAGGTCCGCCAGAGCCGGCAGCGATCCGCCGGCGGCGTCGTTGAGCGCGTTGGAGGCCGCGCCGTAGGGCGTGAAGGAGACGATGTCGCGCACCGTGCCGCTGAAGGCCTCGACCGGGACATAGACCCCTGCGGTGAACATCGACGGGAAGAAGACGACCATCCCGACGACCTGTCCCGTCTTCGCGTTGGGGGAGACCGCGGTGATCGCGGCGCCGATCCCCAGCGAGACGGCCAGAGCCAGGACGTAGGCGACCACGTAGCCGATCAGCGACTCCGGCAGCGGCGTCCCGAAGACCACCCGGCCGAGGACGACCACGATCACCGAGGAGGCCGCGACCGCGGCGGCGTGGACCAGCACCTGGCCGAGCAGGATCGAGGCCGGTCGGGCGGGCGTGGTGCCGAGCCGTCGCAGGACGCCGCTCTCGCGGTAGCCGGTCAGCGTCGGTGGCATCGTCATGATCGCCGCCATGATCATCGAGAGCAGCACCGTGACCGGCACGTAGACGTCGATCAGGCTGCGGCCTCCGAGATCGGCGCTGTTCTCGCGGAAGCTCGGGATCGCCCCGAGCACGCTCAGCAGCAGGCTGGGGAAGAGCACGACCCAGAAGAGCGAGAGCCGCTCACGGGCGAAGAGCCGGGACTCCGCGCGGATCACGGCAACGGTCGGACTGGTCATCGGAGAGCCTCCATGGCATCGGTGTCGGTGAGGTCGAGGTAGGCGGCGTCGAGGGTGCCCGCGGCGACCCGGAGCCGAAGCGGAGCCACCCCCTGCGTACGCAGTGCCTCGACCACCGCGAGCGCGACCCCTTCGGCGCCCTCGACGGTGATGGTGCCGTTCTCGCTGCGGGCGGCGGTGACGCCGTCGAGCTCCCGCAGTGAAGCCAGGTCGACCGCGACCGTGGTCTCGAAGGTGGTGATGGTGGCGGCGGAGGCGGCGTCGATGAGGCCGGCTGGGGTGTCCAGCGCCCGGATCCGGCCGGCGTCGACGATGGCGATCCGGTCGCAGAGCGTCTGCGCCTCCTCCATCGAGTGCGTGACGAGCAGGACGGTCACACCCCGGTCGCGTACGTCACGCACCAGGTCCCACACCTCGCGCCGCGCCCGCGGGTCCAGGCCGGTGGTGAGCTCGTCGAGCACGACGACACGCGGCCGGCCGATCAGAGCCAGCGCGATCGAGAGCCGCTGCTGCTGGCCACCGGAGAGGTTCTCGAACCGCTGCCGCAGGTGACCGCCGAGACCGAGCCGCTCGGCCAGCGGTGCCCACGGCTCCGGGTCGGGGTAGAAGGCGCTCCACAGCTCCAGCGCCTCCTGGACGGTGATCTTCGGCTGCAGCTTCGCCTCCTGCAGCTGTACGCCCAGCACCTCCGTCACCGCCGCCCGGTCCGTCCAGGGGTCGATGCCGTGGACCCGGATCCGGCCCCGGTCGCCCACCCGCAACCCGGCGATCGACTCGACGGTCGTGCTCTTGCCGGCCCCGTTGGGCCCGAGGATGCCGAAGATCTCGCCCTCGTGGACGGTCAGGCTGATCTCGTCGACCGCCACTTTGTCGCCGTACGTCTTGCGCAGGCCGTCCACGACGACCGCTGCTTCTCGCTCCTGATGCATACCCTCAGCCTGGTCCGTGACGCGGTCTCACGGATCGGGCGATCGGCGCGAGTGGGCATCAGCCGATCGGTTGATGCGACCATGGACCTCATGCGCTACGACAACCTGCTGGCGTCGGTCGGTGGCACTCCGCTGGTGGGCCTGCCCCGCCTCTCGCCCTCGCCCGACGTACGTCTGTGGGCCAAGCTCGAGGACCGGAACCCCACCGGCTCGATCAAGGACCGCCCGGCTCTTCGCATGGTCGAGGAGGCCGAGAAGGACGGCAGGCTCCGCCCGGGCTGCACCATCCTCGAGCCGACCTCCGGCAACACCGGCATCTCGCTGGCCATGGCGGCCAAGCTCAAGGGCTACCGGATCGTCTGCGTGATGCCCGAGAACACCTCCGAGGAGCGGCGCCAGCTGCTGCGGATGTGGGGCGCCGAGATCGTCTCCTCGCCCGCCGCCGGCGGCTCCAACGAGGCCGTCCGGGTCGCCAAGCGCCTTGCCGCCGAGCACCCCGACTGGGAGATGCTCTACCAGTATGGCAACTCCGCCAACGCGCTCGCGCACGAGGAGGGCACCGGCCCCGAGCTGCTCGCCGACCTCCCCTCGATCACCCACTTCGTCGCCGGGCTCGGCACCACGGGGACCTTGATGGGCGTGGGCCGATTCTTCCGCTCGGCCAAGCCGGAGGTACGCATCGTCGCGGCCGAGCCGCGCTACGGTGAGCTCGTCTACGGCCTGCGCAACCTCGACGAGGGTTTCGTCCCCGAGCTCTACGACGCCTCGCTCATCGACGCCCGCTTCTCGGTGGGTCCGCGCGACGCCGTCCGGCGCGTGCGGGAGCTGCTGGAGCTGGAGGGCATCTTCGCCGGCATCTCCACCGGAGCCATCCTCCACGCCGCCCTCGCCCAGGCCGCCAAGTCCCTCAAGGCCGGTGAGAAGGCCGACATCGCCTTCGTCGTCGCCGACGGTGGCTGGAAGTACCTCTCCACCGGGGCGTACGAAGGCACCATCGACGAGGCCGAGGAGGGGCTCGAGGGCCAGCTCTGGGCCTGACGTCAGGTCTGTCGTCAGGTCTGTCGTCAGAGTCTGACATCGGGTCTGTCGGGGTACTCCAGGGAGTTTCCGTCGTTCTACTGGCCAGTAATGGACGGAAACTCCCTGGACTACCCCTCCCGCCCACCCAGCCGCCGAGCAGCAAGCTCAGCGGCAGAAGGCGTAGACGACGAGCCCGTGGTCCTCACCGGAGAAGACCTGGTCGAGGGCCTTGCCGGTGAGGTGGGCGTCGACGTAGCGCGGGGCGGGGCCGGTGGCGACGATGGCGTGGCCCGGGAGCCTGCCGGTCATGTCCCGCGGGGCCTCGGAGCTCCAGCAGTCGTGCCTCTCGATGAGAGCGGCCGGGCTGCCCGGGGCGAGCGGACGTCCGGAACGGACGCCGTCGGCCTCGGCGGTGGAGCCGAGGTTGACCAGCGCTACGGCGACGGCCGATGCGTACATCACCCAGATGCCGAGCGCCATGAAACCCTTGCGTCCAAGGATGGCTCTCACTCCTGGGCAACGCGGCAGCGGGCCGCGGAGTTACGGGCCGCGGAGCTAACGGGCCGGGTCGGTCACGTCGTGCTCGTGGATCCAGGCGAGATGGCGTTCGTACGCATCGGGCGACCCGAGCCGCTTGTTGCGGGCCTGGGCGCGTGGGCCGTCGGGGAGATGGAGCACGTCGGCGGCGGCGACCGAGGCGGACTGGATCCGGCGGGTGCGGTCGCGGCGGCGTACCTCGTAGGTCGCGCGGGCACGGTCCCAGTCGTCGTCGGAGGCGAGGCAGTCGGCGAGGACGACCGCGTCCTCGATCGCCTGGGCCGCGCCTTGGCCATGGTGGGGGAGCATCAGGTGGGCGGCGTCGCCGAGCAGCGTGACCCGGCCGCGCGACCACGTGGCCAGGGGCGGACGGTGGAAGAGGCCCCACCGCTCGGAGGCCGGTGCCGCGGAGATCATCTGGACGACGGCCGGGTGCCAGCCGGGGTAGGCG
>NZ_JBHVKN010000066.1:0-18478 GCF_042798075.1 Nocardioides sp. NPDC057772 | reverse complement strand
GGACGTGCTCGTCCGGATCGGCCGGCCACGACCACGAGTCCGGTGTCCACGGTCCGAGCTGCCGCTTGACCAGCAGGAACGCGTGGTCGCCGGCGCCCACAGGATGATGCATCAGGTGGCCGTCGGCTCCCGTCCACAGCTGCAGGCGGCCGGGGTCGGGGAGCAGGGTGAGTCGCGAGCGCGGGACGATCCCGCGCCAGGCGACGCAGCCGGAGAACTGCGCGTCGTCGTAGCCGACGACGTGCTCACGCAGGATCGAGGCGGCACCGTCGGCGCCGATGACGAGATCGGCTTCGGCCGGCTCGCGGCCGGCGAGCTCCAGCGTGGCGGGTCCGTGGTCGTCGTCGGTGAGGCCGATCAGACGGTGGCCGAGGTGGAGGCCGTCGGTGCCGAGCGCCTCGCTGAGGAGCGCGTGCAGGTCGGCGTGGCGGATGCCGTAGCACGGAGCGCCGCAGCGGTCCGCATACTCCAAGGCCGAGAGCACCCGGCCGATCGCGGCGCCCGTATGGCCGTCGCGCCAGACCAGACCGTCGACGGTCGCCGAGGCCTCACCGAGGGCGGGCTCGAGCCCGAGACGCTCCAGGAGCCTGGTCGCGTTGGCGGTGAGCAGCACGGCGTCGCCGGTGGGATGCGGGTCGGTCGCGGCCTCGTACACCTCGACGTCGATGCCCTGGCGGCGCAGGGCGACGGCGAGGGTCAGGCCACCGAGGCCGGCACCGACGATCGTGACCCGCCGGGCGCGGCGGTCTCGGCGTAGAGCTGCCCGAGCGATCCTGCTGACTGACATCGCACGCTCCTTGGGAGGTTACGTTCGAAACGTACCCCAGGCCCCCATGTGCGCGTGGATGGTTACGAGAACGTCAGTTGACGTCGAGCGTCTGGTCCTTGCCGATGTCGCTGGTCTCGATGGGTCCGAGCCCGAGCAGATCCAGGGCCAGGTTGCCGAGGTCGGCGTTGCGTACGGGTTGCGGGCCCTCGTAGTCGGGGCGGCCCTTGCCCGGGTCGCGGTAGTCGTCGGAGTTGAGCTCGTAGAGGTCGGCGCCGGGCTCGGCGTCCGGCCCCCACACGACGAACGGGATCCGGTAGTTCTCGTAGACCTTCTCGGAGTGGTTGGTGATGCCGGGCTTGAACCCGTGGTCGGCGGTCAGGATGACGTCGAGCTCCTTCTTCAGCCCGGCGTCGGCGTCGATGACCTCCAGGAGCTCACCCACCTGCCGGTCGGACTCCTCGACGGCCTCCAGGTACTCCGGTGACATACCGCCCGACCTGTGTCCGGCGACGTCGGGAAGCGACAGGTGTACGAAGGTGAGGTCGCGCTGCTCGTCGGCCAGGTCCTCGGCCGCGGCCGGGACCAGCTCGTCGTGGTCGTCGATCGGGACGAACAGGTCGATGTCGTCCTCCCAGGCCCGCTGCCACACCTCGAACTTCTGCTTCGTGACGAACACGCCGGTGCTGAGCCCGGCCTCGTGGGCGACGGTGAACACCGAGTCCTCGTCGGACGCGATCGACTTCGCCGGGTCGCCGACGTTCCAGGTGACGCCGTGGCCGCCGTCGTCGGCGGCGATGGGGTCGCCGGTGACCATCCCGGTGTGGTTGGGCAGGGTGATGTTCTTCTCGTAGGCCGTGCGGGCGTTGAGCGTCGAGGCACCCTCGTCGATCAGCCGGTGGATGTTCGGCGTCTTGGCCGGACCGAGCTTCGCCAGCGCGTCCGGGTTGAGCCCGTCGATCGAGATCGCGAGCACCTTCCGGTCGGCCTGGGCGGCCTCGCGCTCCGCCCGGTCACCACCGTCGCGGCCCGGGAGCGCGGTGAACGCGACGACGAGCACGACGACGACGAAGATGCCGATGGAGACGAGCGGGAAGAGGCGACGCACCGGCACACCCTAAGTGAACCCGATGGCACCTCGGGCGAACGATCAGCGAATGTCTAGTGACTGAGTTGAGTTCAGCGTGCTGCCGGGGATCGGGCCCAGGCCGAGCAGGTCGAGGGCCAGGTTGCCGAGGTCGCCGTTGCGGATCGGCTGCGCACCGGCGTACGTCGGCCGGGTCGTCCCCGGCGCGCGGTAGTCGGGGTTGAGCCGGTAGAGCGAGGCGCCGCGGGCGACGCCGGGACCCCACACCACGAACGGGATCCGGTAGTTGGCGTAGAGGTGGGCGCTGTGGTCGGTGGCAGTGGCCCTGAATCCGTGGTCAGCGGTGAGGAGGACGTACGTCGACCCCCGCAGCGCCGTCGAGGAGTCGATCGCCCTCAGCAGCCTGCCGATGCGGGCATCGGTGCGGATCACCGAGGCGCGGTAGGCCGCGCTCATCCCGCCGTCGCGGTGCCCGTGGTGATCGGGGGAGCCGAGGTGGACGACGGTGAGGGCGCGCTTGTTGGCCACCAGGTCGCGTGCTGCTCGGTCGACCAGGTCGGAGTCGCCGTCGACCACGAACCGGTCGATCGAGGGCCAGGAGCGGTCGAAGATCGCGAACTTCGACTTCGAGGCGAACAGCGCACTGCTGCGGCCGGCCCGCCCGACCTGGCTGAAGACCGACGAGACCGGATGCCCGGCGGCCTCCTGCACCGTCATCCAGGGCCGGTCGTCGTTCCAGGTGACGCCGTGGCCGTGGGCGGACCGAGCGATCCGGCGTCCGGTGACCATGGAGGTGTGGTTGGGCAGGGTGACGTTCTGCTCGTACTCGCTGCGCGCCTCGCGGGTCGAGGCGCCACCGCGCATCAGCCGGTAGATGGTGGGCAGGTGGCCCGGACCGAGCCTCTCGATCGCGGTCACGCTGAGCCCGTCGACGGAGATCGCCAGCACGCGCTTGGTGGTGGCCGCGTCCGCCGGCCGCCCGGGCAGCTCGACGACCGCGAAGGCGACGCCCAGCAGCGCGAACAGGGCCGTCAGCACCAGCGAGCGCCGCGAAATCGTCATAATCGGACGTTAACCGCTTTGATTCACCCCGATCATGAACGTGAGATGTATCTCGGGTATGTCTCGAGTGACCCCCAGCACTGCGAAGTCGCGGCGTTTGGGCCTAGCCTTGACGATTGTGCAGTCCGTCTCGTCCCTGGGTTCGACCTCGCCCCTGGGTTCAGCCCAGCCTGACCGTGACGCTCCGATCGGGATCTTCGACTCCGGCTTCGGCGGTCTCACCGTGGCGCGGTCCGTGATCGACCAGCTCGCCCACGAGTCGATCCTGTACGTCGGGGACACCGCCCGCGCCCCCTACGGCCCGAAGCCGATCGCCGAGGTCCGCGAGTATGCCCTCGAGTGCCTCGACCACCTCGTCGCCCAAGGCGTGAAGGCCCTGGTCATCGCGTGCAACTCGGCCTCGGCAGCAATGCTGCGCGACGCCCGCGAGCGCTACAAGCCGCTGCCCGTCGTCGAGGTGATCCTGCCCGCCACCCGTCGCGCCGTCGCGGCTTCCCGCACGGGCCGCATCGGGGTCATCTGCACGCACGCGACCGCGGAGTCGATGGCCTATGACGACGCCTTCGCGGCGGCACCCCACGTTTCGTTGCACACCCGGGCGTGCCCACGGTTCGTCCCGTTCGTCGAGGCCGGCATCACCGGCGGGGACGAGCTTCTGGCCGCCGCACACGAATACCTGGACCCGCTGACCAGCGCCGGGGTCGACACGCTGATCCTCGGGTGCACCCACTATCCGCTCCTGACTGGTGTGATCTCCTATGTGATGGGCGACAACGTGACGTTGGTCAGCAGCGCCGAGGAGTCGGCGAAGGACGTCTACCGCGTCCTCGCCGAGAACGACCTCATGCGCGAGAGCGGCGAGCCGACCTACACGTTCCTCACCACCGGCAACCCCGCCGAGTTCAAGGCGATCGGCGCCCGCTTCCTCGGCCCAGAGCTCGCGGCCGCCCAGCAGTTCGCCGGAGGGTTGGGATGACCTCCGGGATGCGGCTGACCGTCATCGGGTGCTCGGGCTCCTACCCCGGGCCCGACAGTCCCGCCTCCTGTTACCTGGTCGAGGCCGACGACTCGCAGGGACGGACCTGGCGGATCGTGCTCGACATGGGCAACGGCGCACTCGGGGTCCTGCAGCGCTACGTCGACCCGCTGCTGATCGACGCGGTCCTGCTCTCTCACCTGCACGCCGACCACTGCGTCGACATGACCTCCTACTACGTCCTCCGCAAGTGGCACCCGACCGGACCGCAGCCACCCATCCCCGTCTACGGCCCCAAGGGCACCGGCCGGCGGCTGGCGAAGGCCTATGACCTGCCCAAGCGCCCCGGGATGCGCGAGGAGTTCGCGTTCTCGACCTACACCGGGCCGATCCATCTCGGTCCGTTCGTGATCACCCCGACGGCGGTGGAGCATCCGGTCGATGCGTACGGGCTGCGGATCGAGGCGCACGGCAAGGTCCTCGCCTACAGCGGCGACACCGCCGAGACCGAGGCCCTCCTCGACATCGCCACCGACGCCGACCTGTTCCTGTGCGAGGCGGCCTTCCGTGACGGCGTCGAGAACCCTCCCGGGGTCCACATCACCGGTGTCCACGCGGGGGAGTACGCCACCAAGGCCCATGCGAAGAAGCTGGTCGTCACCCACGTCCCGCCCTGGCACGACTCCGCCGACGCTCTCCGCGAGGCGCGGTCGGCGTACGAGGGGCCGACGGAGCTGGCGGCGACGGGGGCTGTGTACGACATCTGAGGTCGGGTCGGGATACCCGGTTAACCGGGTATCCCTGCACTTCTCAGGTGTTGCAACGCCAGAGAAGTGCAGGAAGAGCCTGAGCAGTGTGACTCGTGTGGTCGACGAGGCGGGCGACTCAGACCAGCCCGGCGTCGTGGACGGTGATCGCGATCTGCACGCGGTTGGTGGCGCCGAGCTTGTCGAACAGACGTGACACGTGGGCCTTGACGGTCGGGATCGAGAGGTAGAGCTCCTTGGCGATCTCGGCGTTGCTCAGCCCACGCCCGACGGCGAGCGCGACCTCGTGCTCACGCTCGGTGAGCGCCTCGAGGCGGCGGCTGGCGGCAGCGGCGCGGTCACCGGTCGGCTCGGCGCGGAGCCGGGTGATCAGCGTACGGGTGGCCTTGGGGGAGAGGATCGGCTCGCCCGCCGCGACCGCGCGGATCGCCGCGACGATCTCGGGCGGCGGCGTGTCCTTGAGCAGGAACCCCTCGGCTCCCGCGGCGAGGGCGTCGACGACGTACTCGTCGGCACCGAACGTGGTCAGCACGATCACCCGCGGCGGCCGGGCGTCGGCCAGCACCCGGCGGGTGGCGTCGAGCCCGTTGATCCGGGGCATCCGGATGTCCATCAGCACCACATCAGGGGCGGACGTACGCACCAGCGCGAGCGCCTCCTGGCCGTCGGTCGCCTCGCCGACGACCTCGATGTCGGCCTGACCGCCGAGCATCAGCGCGAGGGCCGACCGGACGAGCGGGTCGTCGTCGACGATCCCGACCTTGATCTTGACCGGACTCCCTGGGGCCCCTGGACTGCTCACTGGCCCCACGGTAGCCATGCTTCGAGGATGAAGACATCCTTTTCCGTACGGTGCGTGAGCCGTCCGCCCGCAAGGTCGACGCGTTCGGTGAGACCGACCAGGCCGAGCCCGGCGCCCGGGGTGTTCGAGTCGAAGCCCAGCCGGTTGCGCAGACGTACGTCGATGCCGTGCTCCTCGGAGCCTTGCAGCGCGACCTCCAGCAGCGCTCCCGGGGCGTGCTTGCGGGCGTTGGTGATGCCCTCCTGGACCACCCGGTAGATCGACCGCCCGACCGCCTCCGGCGGGGAGCCCTCGACGTCGTCGGTGAAGGTGATGTTCATGCCGCCCGCACGGGTCTCCTCGACGAGGCGGCCGAGATCGGCGTACGTCGGCTGGGGCGCGGTCTCGGGGTCCTCGCCGTTGCCGCGCAGCACGCCCAGGACGGTTCGGAGGTCCTCGAGAGCCCGGTGGGCACCGTCGCGGATGGTGCCGACCTCGCCCCGGATCTGGTCGGCGGAGAGGTCCTCGCGGTAGGCGAGCGCCCCGGCCTGCATGGAGATGTGGGAGATGCGGTGGGCGAGCACGTCGTGCATCTCGCGGGCGATCCGCCGGCGCTCGGTCTCGCGGGCCTGGGAGACCCGCAGCGCCTGCTCGGCCTCCGCCGTCTCGGCACGGAGCCGGAGGGTGGCGATCAGCTCACGGCGGGAGCCGATGTACATGCCCCAGGCGACCATCGCGGCGATGATCACCACGTTGGCGCCGAGGCTGAAGCCCCACAACGGGATGCCGGGGATCTCCTCGGTGGGGGTGGTCTCCATCACTGCGAACCAGAACATGCCGGCGGCGACGTTGAGCAGGGAGATCGGGATGATCTCGCGCCAGCGGCGCCGGGTCGCCAGCGAGACCAGGGCGAGGCTCGACGCCCCGGCGGAGAGGATCGAGAACGCCCCGGCGACGATGGTGAACGTGGCGATCGCCACCGGCCAACGGCGGCGCCAGAAGACCAGGACCATGCAGACGACGCCGAGGCCGAGGTCGAGCAGGAAACGCCACTCCGGCCACCCGTCGGTGCTGGATATCAAGGCGATGGCGCTGATCCCCAGCGCGAGGAGATACCGCCACACGTGCCCCCACAGGCTCAGGCGTGGCTGATAGGCCTCGGGTGACGGTTGCTGCACGGCGTACACGCTAGTCAACCGAGGTCTGGGTGACAGGATCCCGTGGTCGGGACCGGCCCCATACTTTCGTCGGGTCGCGGGTCATCCGTATGTCCGATGCGGTCCGCGTCGTCTGCACGGCAGGATGTGGGCCATGATCAAAGTCGAAGGACTGACGAGGGTCTATGGGACCTTCACCGCGGTCGACGACGTGTCGTTCACCGCCGAGGCCGGCAAAGTCACCGGCTTCCTCGGCCCGAACGGCGCGGGCAAGTCGACCACCATGCGCATCATGGTCGGCCTGACCAACCCCACCAAGGGTCGGGCAACGATCGACGGCAGCCTCTATGCCGACCTCCCCAACCCGGGCCGCCACGTCGGTGTGCTGCTCGATGCCAGTGCCCAGCACGACGGCCGCACCGGCCGCGAGGTGCTCACGCTCGCCGCGATGACGATGGGTCTGCCCAAGTCGCGCGTCGACGAGATGCTCGAGCTGGTCTCGCTGACGCCGTCGGAGGCCAAGCGCCGGATCAAGAACTACTCCCTGGGCATGAAGCAGCGCCTCGGCATCGCGCACGCGCTGATCGGCGACCCCAAGGTCCTGATCCTGGACGAGCCGGCCAACGGCCTCGACCCGGCCGGCATCCGCTGGATGCGTGGCCTGCTGAAGGAGTACGCCGACCGCGGCGGCACCGTCCTGCTCTCCTCCCACCTGCTGCACGAGGTCGAGCAGATCGCCGACGAGCTGATCCTCATCGGCAACGGCCGCATCGTGGCGGAGGGCACCAAGGACACGATCCTCGCCAGCCAGGGCACCGCCGGCCAGTCGCTGGTCACCTCCCTGGACAACGAGGCGCTCACCGTCGCGCTGAAGGCCAAGGGCTACAGCGTCGAGCCGCTCGGCACCGGCATGCGGGTCTCCGCCGCTCCGGCCGAGGTCGGCAGGGCCGCTCTGGAGGCCAACGTCGTGCTCACCGACCTGCGTGACGGCGGCGCCGGTCTCGAGGACATCTTCCTGCAGCTCACCGCCGAAACCCAGCGCGAGAGCACCACCCAGATCCACGCCGAAGGAGTCTCCGCATGAGCGCCGTGTCCGTAGCGCCTTCCACCCCGCTCCCGGCGGTGACCAAGGTGCCCTTCGGCCGGCTTCTGCTGGTCGAGTGGCGCAAGATGACCGACACCCGTGCCGGTCGCGCCCTACTGATCATCTCGGCCGGCATGCTGCTGCTGGCCATGGGCATCGTGGTCCTGGTGGCCGCGCTCAACGACAACTTCACGCTCGGGCTCTCGGCCTGGTCCTCGATCCTGACGATCCCGCTCTCGCTGCTGACGCCGGTGCTGGCGATCATGATCGTCACCCAGGAGTGGGGCCAGCGCACCAACATGGTGACCTTCAGCCTCGAGCCGAGCCGGCTGCGGGTGATGGCGGCCAAGCTCGTCGCCGTCGTCGCGTTCGCCCTCGCGCTGATCGCGGTCGCGCTGCTGTGCGGCATCGTCGGCAACGCCCTCGCCGCGGCCGTCGGCGGCTACGACGCGAGCTGGTCGATCGACGGGCAGGTCCTGGGCTGGAGCATCGCGCAGCAGCTGCTCTACTTCGTGAGCGCCTTCGGCATCGCGATGTGCCTGCTCAGCACTCCCTTCTCGATCGTGGTCGTCTACGTCGACCAGCTGCTCCTGCCGCTGATGGTCTGGTCCACGCTCTACTTCATCTTCGACTGGGCCGCAGACCTGATCCCGTTCATCGACATGGGCTACGCGTTGTCGCCCTTCATGGGGGCCGGCGGCATGATGCCGGACGGGACGCAGCTCCCCGACCCCGGCACGCAGGAGGTGCTCGCGCTGATCTGCAGCATCTTCCTGTGGGTGGTCGTCCCGGTCGTCCTGGGCGCCTACCGGGTGCTCAAGTCCGAGGTGAAGTAGTTCATCGGACTGTTCGCGACACGACACACGGGGGTGGGTGCTTCGGCACCCGCCCCCGTCACCGTTGTCGGACGTGGGCACCTACCTGCGTTATGCGGCGCTGGGCGACAGCGCCACCGTTGGGCTCGGCGACCCGACTGTCGAGGGTTGGCGAGGATGGGCCCGGCTGCTCGCCGGGGCTCTGGGACAGACGTACGACATCTCCTTCTGCAACACCGCGATCGTCGGTGCGACCTCGACCGTGGTGGTCGAGCAGCAGCTCGCCGACGCGGTGGCGCACCGGCCCGACGTGGCCTCGCTGATCGTCGGCGTCAACGACGTGATGCGCTCGGCGTGGGACACCGACAGACTCCGGAACGACCTGATGACCTGCGCCGACGCGCTCGCGGGCCAGGGTGCGCTGCTGATGACGGCGCGCTTCCACGACCACTCGGTGATGTGGCCGATGCCGGGCTGGATGAAGCGGTCGATCCAGCGGCGTACGGCCGATCTCAACGCCATCTGGGACGAGGTCCACGCCACCTACGGCGGTCTGCGGCTCGACCTGGGGGCCGTTCCCGACCTGCACGAACGCCGCTTCTGGGCCGCCGACCGACTGCACCCCTCCGAGCTCGGCCATCGGCGGATGGCCCGGGCGTTCGGCGAGCAGCTGGTGACGTACGGCTTCTCCTTCGAGCCGCCGTCGCTGGAGCCGGGCGGCGGTCTGCCCACCAGCTGGCGCCAGGACCTCGCCTGGATGGCGGGTGAGGGAGTGCCGTGGATGGGGCGGCGGGCGCGCGATCTGGGGCCGTGGGTCGTGCGGCGGGCCTGGGCGCGACCCAGCGGTGAACCCAAGCGGGAGACCGTTGCATAGGGTGGTCCCGTGACCACACGAGCTGACGGGCGCGCCGACGACGAGCTGCGCCCCATCAAGATCACCCGCAACTGGCTCGACCACGCGGCCGGGTCCGTCCTCATCGAGTTCGGCAAGACCCGCGTCCTGTGTGCCGCCTCGGCCTCCGAGGGCGTGCCGCGCTGGCGCAAGGGCTCCGGGCTGGGCTGGGTGACGGCGGAGTACGCCATGCTGCCCGCCGCCACCCACGAGCGCTCCTCGCGCGAGTCGGTGAAGGGCAAGATCGGCGGACGTACGCACGAGATCTCCCGCCTGGTCGGGCGCTCGCTGCGCGCCGTGATCGACTACAAGGCGCTCGGCGAGAACACGATCAACATCGACTGCGACGTGCTGCAGGCCGACGGTGGGACCCGCACCGCGGCGATCACCGGCGCCTACGTCGCGCTGGCCGACGCCGTCACTTCGCTGGGTGTGCAGAAGGCGCTGACCGGCTCCGTCGCCGCGATCTCCGTCGGGATCATCGACGGCGTGCCGCGGCTCGACCTGCCCTACGAGGAGGACGTCCGCGCCGAGACCGACATGAACATCGTGATGACCGGCGAGGGCAAGTTCGTCGAGGTGCAGGGCACTGCCGAGGGCGTCGCCTTCGACCGCAGCGAGCTCGACGCCCTGCTGGCCTTGGGCGAGAAGGGCTGCGCCGACCTGACCAAGCTGCAGGAGGCCGCACTTGCCGGCTGAGCCCAAGAACGAGACCAGCATCCACGTCGCCTCGCGCAACGCCAAGAAGCTGGCGGAGATGTTCCGGATCCTCTCGCCGCTGGTGCCCGGCGTCTCGGTCGTCGGCCTCGACGACGTCACCCACTACGACGAGCCGGTCGAGGACGCGCCTGACTTCGAGGGCAATGCGCTGATCAAGGCCAGGGCCGGTTTCCAGGCCACCGGCCTGCCGACGGTCGCCGACGACTCGGGCCTCTGCGTCGACGCGCTCAACGGCATGCCCGGCGTGCTCTCGGCCCGCTGGGGCGGCCCGCCCAAGTCGGACGCCCGCAACAACGAGCTGCTCCTGGCGCAGCTCTCCGACGTACCCGACGAGCGCCGCGGCGCCCACTTCGCGTGCGCGATCGCGTTCGTCTGGGACGGTGGCGAGATCGTCGTCGAGGGCCGCATGGACGGCCGCATCATCCGCGAGGTCCGCGGTGACGGCGGCTTCGGCTACGACGTCCTGTTCGTCGCGGTCGACACCGAGGACGGACGTACGTCCGCCGAGCTGTCGGTCGACGAGAAGGACGCCATCTCCCACCGTGGCCGCGCCCTGCGCGAGATCGCTCCGCAGATCGCCGCCGCGCTCAGCTGATTTGGGTGCTTGACCGAGGTGACTCGGTCAGAGGGCGGGTGGATGCTCACCGAGGTGACTCGGTCAGCATTCGCCCGCGTCGCACCGACCCCGAAGCCCGTACGTCGATCCTCGAGCGCCACGCTTCACTAACCTCTGCGCGTGGCCACCCTCGACGAACAGCACCGCCAGCACGCCTACCGGGTCCGGCTCGACTGGGGGCCGGTGGGCGCCGAGGCGATCGGGCCCGCGGACATCGCTGTCGTGGTGGACGTGCTCTCGTTCACCACGACGCTGACGGTCGCCGTCGAGCGCGGGATCGAGGTCTTCCCGTTCCGCTGGCGGGACGGGCAGGCGGAGGCGTACGCACGCGAGCGCGACGCCGTTCTGGCCGTGCAGCGTCAGGACGCGGTGCCCGGCCGACCCTCGCTCTCGCCCGCGTCTCTGCGCGAGGCCGACGGGGTCCGCCGTCTGGTCCTGCCCTCGCCCAACGGCTCGACGATCAGCAGCCTGCTCGCGGAGAGCGGTTCCACCGTCGTCGGGGCCTCCCTCCGCAACCGCACCGCCGTCGCCCGGTGGCTGGCTCCTCGCCTCGCCGAGGGCGCCAGCATCGCTGTCGTCGCCTCGGGGGAGCGCTGGCCGGACGGCACGCTCCGGCCGGCGGTCGAGGACCTCTGGGGCGCCGGGGCCGTCCTCGACGCCCTCGTCACCGACGACCTCTCGCCCGAGGCGGCGATGGCGCGCGACGCGTTCCGCGCTGCCGACCTCCCCGTCGCGCTCCACGCCTGTGCCGGTGGCCGCGAGCTGATCGCGAAGGGCTACGCCGAGGACGTCGTCGTGGCCTCGGAGGTGGACAGCGCGTCGGTGGTGCCGCTGCTGCGTGACGAGTCGTTCCGGGCCGCCCCTGCCGATCCGGTCACTGATCGGTGCTGAGCCGGCCCTCCAGCCCGATCTGCCAGTCGAAGAGCCCGTGCTCGACCAGCAGCGTGAGCAGGGCCTTGTCGAGGCCGGTCGCGATCGCGACGCCGATGAGGACCAGGACGACACCGAGCACCTTGTGGAAGGCGCCCTCGGGGTCGATCGCCCACCGCAGCCGGGAGAGCAACGCCCGGCCACCCACCATGACCGCGGCCAGCAGGAGGATCAGCCCGGCGACGTACGCGATCAGGTAGCCGAGTCCGCGCAACGGCTCGGCCGGGAGGATCGCCGCCACGATCAGGGCGTACGTCGGGCTGCAGGCGCTGAAGACCGGGCCCATGCTCGCGCCCAGGAGGACGTCACCGCTGATCCCGCCACGGTTGCTCGCCCGGGCCAGGCGCTCCTGGGCGCGGGAGCCGAGCCCGAGCCGGAACACGACCGTGTCCCACAGCCGCGGCCAGAGCATCACCACGCCGAAGAGCGCCACGATCACGCCGGAGACGATGCTCCAGAACCGGGGCGGCACGTCGATCAGCAGGGTCGTCGACTTCAGCAGGACGCTGAACACGATGACGGAGACCCCGAGCGCGGCCACCGCGACCCAGGGCCGCCGCTCGCTGGTCCCGCGGGAGAGGATCACGGGCACGAACGCCACCACGCACGGGGCCAGCACCGAGAGCGCCCCGGCGAGGAACGAGGCGAGCAGGAGCGTCACTGGGTGTTCTCGAGAATGGCGTCGACCGACTTGTCCTGGCCGTAGCCCGACCACAGCTTGACCCGCTCGCCGGAGGGGTCGACGCGTACGAAGGTCGACTGGATCGTCACCTCGTACTTCTTGCGCAGGTCGGTCGCGGAGTCGTAGTCGACCTTCAGGATCTGCGCCCCGTCGGGCACCTCGCCGCTCTTGATCGCCTCCTCGAACCCGCGGCACTCCGGGCACCACGGGGCGTGGAAGAAGAGGATCGTGTCGGTGTAGCACTCCTCGGCGACCGCCGCGGCGGAGTAGTCGGCGTAGCGGCCCGGCGCCTCGCAGGCGGGGCTGTCCGAGGCCATGTCGTCCGGCGCGGACTCGGTGGTCGACGCGGGCGAGGAGGCGGGTGAGGAGACGGGCGGGGTCGTCGGCTCGCTCGCCTGCTCGGCGCTGGTGCCGCAGCCGGCGGCGAGGAGGACGAGGGCGATCACGGTCACGATGCGAGAGCTCATGTGACTGGGTTCGGAGTGGATCACCCCACGGACGGGTGTGCTCGTGCGCATGGAGTCACGGCCTCACTGGAGAGCGGCGGTGAGCCGCAGCACGTTGTCGACGTACGCCGCCATCTTGGGCCGCGCGAGCCACTCCTCGAGCAGCAGTTCGCGCGAGATCGCCCGGTAGCCGTCCTCGACCTTGCGCAGCTGTGCCACCGGCTCGCCGTCGAAGAGCATCAGCGAGATCTCGTAGTTGAGGGCGAAGGAGCGCATGTCCATGTTGCTCGACCCGAGCACGGCGACCTCGTCGTCGATGCTGAAGTGCTTGGAGTGGAGGACGGCCGGCTTGGGGTAGAGATAGATGCGGACCCCGGCCTCCAGCAGCGCCTCGTAGTAGGAGCGCTGGGCGTGGTAGACCATGAACTGCTCCTTGCCCTCGCTGACGAAGAGCTCGACCTCGACGCCGCGGCGGGCGGCGGTCGTCACGGCGTACAGCAGCGACTCGTCCGGCACGAAGTAGGGGCTGGTGATCGAGATCCGCTTCTTGGCGGCGTACATGAGATAGGTGAACGCGCGCAGGTTGTTCTCGGCGTCGACACCCGGTCCGCTGGGCACGATCTGGCCGGTCACGTCGCCGGCGCGCGGTGCGGGGGCGGCCAGCTCGGAGCGCAGCAGCTCCCCGGTCTCGGTGTCCCAGTCGCTGGCGAACACGACGTTCAGCGCGGTCACCAGCGGCCCCTCGATCCGAGCGTTGAGCTCGACCCACTCCCGGCCGGCCCGGTGGTTCTTGCGCTTGTTGTAGCCGGGCTCGATGAGGTTTTGCGAGCCCGTGAACGCAACGCGGCCGTCGACGACCAGGAGCTTGCGATGGTTGCGCAGGTCGGGGCGGCGGATCTGGCCGCGCAGGGGGTTGATGGGGAGCAGCGGGTGCCAGTCGATGTCGGAGGCGTCGAGTCGCTTCACCAGCGTGCGCCAGACCGGGATACCGCGTGAGCCCAGGTGGTCGAGGAGGAGTCGCACCCGCACGCCGCGGGCGGCGGCCCGGTCGAGGGCGTCGAAGAACGGCTCGGTGACATGGTCGCAGGCGGTGATGTAGAACTGCGCGTGCACGTACGTCTCGGCCCGGTCCACCGCCGCCGTCATCGCCTCGACGGAGGCCGCGTAGTCGTCGATCAGATCGACGCGGTTCCCCGCCCTGGCCGGCAGCGAACCGAGCCGCTCGTTCAGCTCGATCGTCGCCGCGTCCACCTCGGAGATCGTCTTCGGGTGCGGCACCCTGGGAAGGCCGCGGACGTACTCGGTCACCTCGTCGTTGAGGGCCCGCTGACGGGCATGGCGCCGTCGGTCCAGCCGGGTCTGACCGAGCAGCAGGTAGCCGATCAGGCCGATTCCCGGGATGAAGAAGATGGCCAGCAGCCACGCCATCGCGCTGCTCGGGCGCCGGTTCTTCGGCACCACCCCGAGCGCGACCACCTTCACGAGCACGTCGATGACGTAGATCGACGTGCTCGTCACCTCCGCGGCATTCATGCGGCTCAGCATGCACCACACGCATCGGTGTGGGAATCTTCTGACATGGTTCGACTCTTCCCCGCCGCCCGCCGTGCCATCGCTGCTGAGCAGGCCTCGCCGCCGGTCTGGGACGTCGACGTCGCCGCGCAGCGGGAGGAGGCCCGCAGGCTGGCCGCGGCCGAGGTGAAGGAGGAGGTCGCGGAGGTCACCGGGATCGACGCCGACGGGGTTCCGTGCCGGCTCTACACCCCTGAGGACGTACGCGAGGGGTTGATCGTCCACCTCCACGGCGGCGGGTTCGTCTTCAACGACGTCGAGGTCCACGACGGGGCGTGCCGGAAGCTGGCCAACAGGAGCGGGCTGCGGGTGCTGTCGGTCGACTACCGCAGGCCTCCGGAGAACCCGTATCCCGCGGCTCCCGACGACGTCGACACGGTCGTCAAGTGGGTGGCCAACGACCCGCTGCTGAGCACGCTGCCGGCGTACGTCCACGGCGACAGCGCCGGCGGCAACCTCGCCCTGGTAGCGGCGCTGCGCAACCCTGGCGTCTTCGGCGCGGTGGTGCTCGTCTACCCGTTCCTCGACCCGTCGATGAGCACGCCGGGCTACACCATGGCGGACGGCTGGAACGAGGAGGCGGCCTGGTACTGGGAGCAGTACGCCGCCACCGAGGCCGACCTCCGCAACCCCGACCTCGGTCCCTATCTGGCCTCCGACGAGGAGCTTCGCAACCTGCCGCCCACCCTGATCGTCAGCGCCGAGGGCGACATCCTCACCGACGAGAACGAGGACTTCGCGCTCCGGCTCGCCGACCTCGGCGTCGACGTGGTCGCCTTCCGTGCCGTCGGGCAGATCCACGGCTTCTGGCGCCACGGCAAGACGTTCCCCGCAGCGGAGTCGGTGATGGCGATGACCGCCGGCTTCTTGAACCAGCACGGCTCGAGGGGGCGCCCGTGACCGAGCCCTACGACGTCACCGAGACCCGGGCCGCCTACGACACGGTCTCCAAGGCGTACGCCGAGATCGTCGACCCCTCGGTCACCGAGACGTCGTTCGACGCCGGAGTGCTCGACACGTTCGCCGCCTACGTACGCAAGGATGGCGGCGGGCTCGTCGGCGACATCGGGTGCGGTCCCGGCCGGATCACCGCCTACCTGGCCGAGCGGGGGCTCGACGTCTTCGGGGTGGACCTGTCCACGGGCATGATCGCGCAGGCGATGGAGCGGCATCCGGCGCTCCGGTTCGAGGTCGGCGACATGGCGCGTCTTCCGCTGCGCGACAGCGAGCTCGCGGGGGTGCTGGCCTGGTACTCGCTCATCCACACCCCGCCCTCGCGTCGCCCCGAGGTCATCGGCGAGCTCGCCCGGGTGACCCGGCGCGGAGGTAGGTTCGTGACCGCGTTCCAGGTCGGCGACGAGCACGTGCGCCACATCGGTGCCTACGGCCACGACGTCACCTTCGACGGCTACCGGCTGCCCGTCGAGGCGACCAGTGCGCTGCTCGAGGAGGCGGGTTTCGAGGTCACCGCGACCGTGGTCCGCTCCGCGGAAGGGTGGGAGCGGACGCCACAGGCCTATCTCATCGCGCGCCGGCGCTGACGGGATGGGTCGACCGGATAGGTTGCGCCCATGACGCAGCAGCCCTACCACGTGCCCCTCTTCTACCTTCGCCAGAAGGTCACGCCCTTCGCCAACAAGTACGTCGCCCAGGCCGCCGACCCCGACGGCTCGGAGGGTCAGGTGCTCGCCTTCGCGCAGCAGAAGCGGCTGGCGTTCAAGGAGCAGGTGACGTTCTACGCCGACGAGTCGAAGTCGCAGGCCGTCTTCGCGTTCAAGGCGCGTGCGGTGATGGACCTCAACGCGGGCTACGACGTCACCGACGCGAGCGGCGCGCCGCTGGGTTTCTTCCGCAAGGACTTCGGCAAGAGCCTGCTGCGCTCGACCTTCCACGTCGAGGGCCCGGGCTACTCCGGCACCGGCCAGGAACGCAACCAGCTGGTCGCCATCCTGCGTCGCTTCACCGAGCTCGACTTCCTGCCGATCCACTTCGACTACGTGTCCTCCGAGGGTCAGCCGCTGATCTCCATCGAGCGCCGCTTCGCCTTCCGTGACAAGTACACCGTCACCGTCCACGACCCTCGCGTCGACTTCCGTGTCGCCGCCGCCGTGGCGGTCGCGATGGACGCGTTGATGCAGCGCTGACCTCTCGGCTCAGGCTTCGTCCGCCGGCTGCAGGTGCCGGCGAACCAGGCCGAGCAGCTTCCGGTGGGTGGCGGCGTCGGCCGCCGCGATCATCCCGCGGCCGGTGTGGATCGGGTCGCCGTTGAGGTCGGTCACGACGCAGCCCGCCGCCTGGCACAGCGCGATGCCCGCGGTGAAATGGACGCTGCCCTCGAGATGGCCGTCGGTGACGTACGCCGCGCGTCGGCCGGCCGCGACCCAGGCGACCGCGAGCGTGGAGGACATCACCCGCGGCCCGAACTCGGCGCGCAGGCGTGGGTCGGCGACGAGCTGCCCGCCGACGAACGGCCGGTCGAGCATCCCGTCGCACTGGATGTCGACGAGCCTGGTGCGCGGCGTCGGGGTGAGGACGGTGTCACCGCCGCCCTTGCGGATCCGGGCCGACGTGCCGTCGGTCCAGAAGATCTCCTCGCTGATCGGGTCGGCCGAGACCGCCGCTGTGACGCCGTCGGGCGTCACGAGCGCGACGTTCACCGCGGCCAGCGGGGTCTGAGCGGCGTAGTTGAGGGTCCCGCAGAGCGGGTCCACCAGCCACCTCCGCTCGCTGTCGCCGGTGCGGCCGGTCTCCTCGCCCTCGAAGGCGTCGTCGGGCCGGTAGGTCGCGATCGTCTCCCGGATCGCCTTCTCCGAGGCGATGTCCGCTTCGGTCGCGAAGTCCGTCGGCGACTTGTCGAAGTGGCTCAGGTCGGTGCCGTACATCTTCCTGACGACCGCCGCCCCCGCGGTCGCCGCGGCGATCGCGACGGCCTCGTCCGGAAATGCCTTTCGGAAGGCGTCGATCGCCGGATCGTGGTGCTCCTCCGGCTCGTCGCCGATGAAGACCGCCACGACCTCTGCCTCGGGGTCCTCGTCGAGCGCCGGGATGAGCCTGTCGCGCCAGCTCCACAGGTTGGGGTGGTCGTAGTCGGTGTAGGCCTCCGCGGGGCTGATCAGCTCGATCGCCCGCTCGAGTTGTTCTTTGGACAGTCTGTACGCCGCGGTGCCGTTCTTGTGTCCGACGACGGTTGCCATCACGACCGCTGGGAGGCGGTGGCCGTAGGCGTTGACCAGGGGGAAGTGTTCTGGTTCGTGGGTGGTCGCTGTCGATGGGCGAAGGCCTACGCCGTGAGCTTGTGGTGGAGTCCAGCCTTCGATGGCCGTCTCGAACCGTGTGCGTGCGGCGAGGATCTCGTCCATCGTCTTCCACTGGGTCACGGGCGGGAATCTAGCGGGGGGTTGTTGTTCTCGGCAGTGGTTTTCGACTGCCTTTGGGGGTGAGGGCCGCCGACCCTTTCCTTGAGGGTGTTCTCGCCGGACCCCGGAGTCAAGGACGGCCTTCGGCCGCCGGCTTCGCCGGCCGCTTTTCGCGGTCCTTGACACCGGGGTCCGGCGAGAAAAGATTTGGCTGGCTATCGGGGCGGCGGCCCGGGCGTGGCGCAGCAGAAGAGGGTCGTTCGCTGGCCGCGAAAGTGGGGTTTGACCTGGGAAAATAGGTTCCCGGAGGGGTGGTTCTGGAGTAGAATAGGGACCATCACAGCACACCCCTTGAAGGCGGGAAAGCGATGAGTCTCGGGAGCGGGATCGACCACTGGGGAACCAACCCCGGCGACCTGATCGACGCTGTCCTGACCTCGATAGAATCCTCCCTCCAAGACCTGCTCGCCAGCGATCCGGTCTACTGGCGGACCGGGCAGAAGAAAGACCTCCTCGAGCGACTCGAGAAACTGCAGGCCCAGCAGGCCGGGTTGAAGCTGCGTGTCCTCGCGACTGCGGGTGATATCGCTGAAGAGACCGGTGCGAAAGACGCTTCCGGGTGGATGCGGACCGAGTTGCTGGTCGACAACGCGGTCGCCCGCGCCCAGGTCAAGTTGGCTGCCGGGGTTGCGAAGTATGACCTCGTCGCCGATGGTCTGGCCGAGGGTGTGGTCTCGCAGGACAAAGCGAGGGTGATCACCAAGGCCCT
>NZ_JBHVKN010000065.1:0-24570 GCF_042798075.1 Nocardioides sp. NPDC057772 | reverse complement strand
GGGGGGGGGGGGGGGGGGGGGGGCCCGGGGGGGGGGGGGGGGCCCGCCCCCCGCCCTGTGGGCCCGCGCGCGCGCCCGGGGGGGAGCGGCGCCCGCGACGGCACGTACCAGAGATCTCGTCATACTGAGGGATATGGACGGATCTCGACAGACCGCAGCCGACCATCCGCGAAGGATGGTCGGCTGCGGCGCTTCCGTGACCGGCCGTCAGGCCGGGACCGTCGACTCCTCCACCCAACCGCCATCGGCAGGATCGCCAGGCGCGGCGGAGGTCGACTCGCGACGTACCTCGGCGTCCTTCCACAGATCGAGGAGCACCGCCGGCCAGATCTCCTCGTCGGTCGACGCGAGCTCGGCGCGGGTCCACCAGCGGTACGCGGCCATGGTGAGCTGCTCCTCCTCGGTGTGGCCGGCGGTGGAGACCTCGAAGGCCGGCACCCAGCACGCGAAGAAGAAGTCCTGCTGTTCGATGACAACGTCGCTGTAGCCGTGCACCACGGTCCGCTGCATCGTCGGCCCGATCAGGTCGGCCTCGGTGATCCGCAGCCCCGTCTCCTCCTCGACCTCGCGCACCGCCGCGGCCACCGCGCTCTCGCCCTCGTCGATGCCGCCGCCGGGAGTGATCCACCACCGCAGGCCCGGGATCCCCGGATCGGAGTCCGCGAAGAGCAGGATCCGGTCGCGATCGTCGATCAGGAGTACGCGGGCTGTGCTGCGGCTGCGGCGCGGCCGCTCCTCCGGCGGGACGGGGACGAAAGTGCGCGGGGAGTCTTCCTCGGAGACCATGGCCCCATCCTCGCCCACGTCACCCACGTGGCGCGTACATGATCACGCCCATCCCGGCCAGGCACAGCGTCGCTCCGGCGATGTCCCACCGGTCCGGCCTGTAGCCGTCCATCGCCATCCCCCAGGCGATCGAGCCGACGACGAAGACCCCGCCGTACGCAGCCAGGATCCGTCCGAAGTGAGCGTCGGGCTGCAGCGTGGCGACGACGCCGTAGAGGCCGAGCGCGATGAATCCCGCGCCCACCCAGAGCCAGCCGCGGTGCTCCCGCAGGCCCTGCCAGACCAGCCAGGCGCCGCCGATCTCGGCGACCGCCGCCAGCGCGAAGAGCAGGAGGGAGCGGAGGATCAAAAGCCGTCGCCGATCAGGTGGGCACCACCCAGCGGGTCGTTGTTCCAGGAGATCGTCGTCCAGCCCTCCTCAGGACTGCCCTCGACGACCGCGAGGCCCGTGTTGCGGATCCGGTTGTCATCGCCGAAGGCCGGCGACCGGGTGGTGCGCAGCCCGGTCCACATCCGGATGGCCGCGCCGTGCGAGACGATCGCGACGGTGTCGTCGGGCTCGTGCTGCTTGACGACCGCCTGCACGGCGGCGTCGAAGCGAGCCAGGAACTCGTGACCGGCCTCGCCACCGGGGACCGGGGTCTCGAGCGTGCCCGCGATCCAGTCGGCGAGCGCCTCGAGATAGGCCGTCACCGACTCCTTGTCGGTGGCCATCTCGAGATCACCGGCGTTGATCTCCTCGAACCCCTCCTGCACCACGACCGGCAACCCGAGCCGGGCGGCGAGCGGCTGAGCGGTCAGCTGCGTACGCACCAGCCGGGAGGCGTAGAGGCCCGCGATCCGCTCCCCGGCCAGCGCGTCAGGCACTGCTGCGGCCTGGGACATGCCGAGCTCGGTCAGCCCGGCCCCGGGGAAGGCAGTGTCGAGCGCCCCAGAGACGTTGCTCGGGGTCTGGCCGTGTCTGATCAACAGAAGTCTCATATGCCGGTAAGGGTACGGGACCCACCCCGTCGGGAGACACGGACTACTCTGAATCCGGACGAACTACTTCCGGGAGCCGCCACCGATGGGACACGACGAGAGCCCGACCGCTCGGGCGCTGCTCACCCTCGAGCTGCTGCAGTCCTCCCCCGGCATCACCGCCGAGCGGCTGGGCGAGAGGCTCCGGGTCACCGAGCGCGCGGCCCGCCGCTATGTCGCGATCCTGCGGGAGGCGGGGATCCCGGTCGAGTCCGAGCGGGGTCCCTACGGCGGCTACCGCCTGGGCCGTGGGATGCGTACGCCACTGATCTTCACCACGGCCGAGGCCCTCGGTCTGGTGATGGCCCTGCTCGACGGCCACCACGACATCGCCGACGCCACCGGACCGGTCGGCAGCGCCGTCGGCAAGATCGGCCGGGTGCTGCCCGAGTCGCTGGCCCAGACGGTGGCCGCGGTGCGGCGTACGATCTCGGCAGTCCCTGACCAGAGCGCCGTCTCGCCCGACCCGGACATCACCACGAGCCTGGTCCAGGCCTGCGACTCCCGGCGGCGGACCACCATCGCCTACACCACCGAGAACGGCAACGAGCGCAAGATGGTCGTCGACCCGTGGGCGGTCGTCGTGCGCCACGCGCGCTGGTATCTGCTCTGCTGGTCGCACACCGCCGACGCTCGTCGAGTGCTCCGGGTCGACCGGATGAGCGCGGTCGACCTCGAGGAGACCACCTTCGTACGTCCCGAGATCGACCCCGTCACCGAGGTCGAGGAACACCTCGGCGAGGGCTGGGCCTATGCCGTCGAGGTCGTCTTCGAGGCCCCGTTCGAGCAGGTGGACCGCTATCTTCCGCGCGTCCTCGGCCGCCTCGAACCCATCGACGAGACGAGCTGTCGTCTCGTCGGGAGCACCAACAGCCCCGGGTGGTACGCGCAGGAGCTCGCCCGCCAGGCCGTCCCGTTCCACGTCGCCGAGGGAGACGAGGTACGCCGCTGCGTCGCCGAGCTCGGCCAGCTGTTGCTCGAGGCCGCTCAGCCCCGGTGAGGCGAGGTTCAGGAAAGACGCGCCGGAAGGTGGGAGTAGCCCCTGAGGATGCGGGTGGGGTGACGCTCACGGCCGTCGACGAGCCGGAGGTCGGGGAAGCGCTCGAAGAGGAGCCGGAGGCCGACCTCTCCCTCCATCCGGGCCAGGGCCGCACCGAGGCAGAAGTGGCGGCCGCTGGAGAAGGAGATGTGGTCGCGAGCGTTCTCCCTGGTCACATCGAACACGTGCGGGTCGGTGAACACGGCCGGGTCGCGGTTGGCAGCGGCGAGGATGGTGTTGATGATCGTGCCGCGAGGGATCGGCTCGCCGGCGATGACCGAGTCCCGGCACGCGACCCGGCCGGTCAGCAGCACCGGCGGATCCAGGCGGAGCACCTCGTCGGCAGCGTTGGACCACAGCTCGGGACGCTCACGCAGGATGTCGAGCTGTTCGGGGTTGTCGTGAAGCAGCGCGATCCCGTTGCCGATCAGGTTCACGGTGGTCTCGAAGCCGGCCGCGAAGACCAGGCCGGCGATCGCGCGCAGCTCGTGCTCGCTGAGGCGGTCGCCGTCCTCACGCACCGCGACGAGCTGGCTCAGCAGGTCGTCACCTGGATGGGCGGCGATGTGGTCGAGGTGTCCGCGTAGCCAGGTGTCGAACTCCTCCAGCGACGCCTCCATCCCCCGGAACGTCCCCCAGTCGAGCCCGATGTCGAGGCTCAGCGCGGCGCCCTTACCCATCTCGAGCATGCGTTCGCGCAGCTCGACCGGCACCCCGAGCACCTCGGAGATGACCGTGATCGGCAGCAGCCCGCAGTAGCGCGTGACCAGGTCGACCTCGGAGGACCCCGCCTTCTCCAGATCGTCGAGGAGCTCACGGGCGATCTCCTCGGTGCGATCCCGCAGGCGTTCCACGGCCTTGACGGTGAACACGCGCGTGACGAGCTTGCGGTAGCGGGTGTGCGCCGGCGGCTCGGTCGCGAGCAGCGACGGCGGCTGGATCGGGTTGAACACGTCGCTGGCCGCCCAGGTGCCGGCCTTCGCCATCCATCCGCCGCCCGCATCGGGCGCGAAGAAGCCGGTCACGAAGTCGGGGCTGGTCAGCACCTCGCGGATGACCGCCTGGTCGGTCGCGACCTGGCTGAACGCGCCGCGATAGAGCGGCCCCTGCGCGCGCACCTCCTCGAAGAGGTCCACCAGGTCGAAGGTGTGCGACCCCGGTCCGCTGAGGATCAGGTCGCCCTGGAGGTCGCCCTTCTTCGCGGACCGGGTGATGACCGTACGCGGCAACCCGTGTCCCAGCACCCAGCGCACACCCTGCTTGGCGGTGCGCTCCACCGTGTGGAGCGTCCGGCCGGCGATCTTGGACGTGCGGACCGGCGGCGTGATCTTGAGCGGCATGCGAAACCTCCGAGGCGCAGGAACACGTTCTTGTGCAGCGTACGACGGACGGGAGTCCCACACATCCGACCCTGGTAGCAATTCAGTCCTGTATCGAACCCACCGGCCCAGATCAGCGCCGCACGAACTCGCGATCGCCCTTGGGCCAGGAGTGGGTGTAGCCGGTGACCTTCGCGGCTCCTTCGACCCGGACGCTCCACTCCGCGTGCCCGGAGGCGACCGGCTTGACCACGACGAGCTGGTTCGGCTCGGTGATCCTGACCGTACGCGTGAACCGCTCCGGCGCGCCCCACGGGTCCATCGCGATCGTGGCTGTCACCGGAAGCCGGCTGGCGTCGATCCGCAGCCCGATGGCCTCGGTCATCGCGATCGCCTTCACCGACAGCGTCCTGGTCGGCTGAGGCGCCGGCTTCTTGGTCGGCTTGGGCGTCGGGGTCGGCGTCGGCTCGACGCGCACCGAGGACGCCGTCGCGCTCGGCGACGGCGATGCCGACGGCGGCTCGATGATGTCGTCACTGGCCCCGGCGGTCGGCTCCGACTGCTGGCTCT
The DNA here is from genome assembly GCF_042798075.1 of Nocardioides sp. NPDC057772. NCBI lineage: Bacteria > Bacillati > Actinomycetota > Actinomycetes > Propionibacteriales > Nocardioidaceae > Nocardioides > Nocardioides sp. NPDC057772. The sequence continues at coordinate 19,836 of NZ_JBHVKN010000065.1, read as the reverse complement.
GCGGCTCCTTCTTGTCGGAGGAGTCGGCGTCCGAGCCGGTCACGACGCCGCGTACGACCTCGTAGATCAGGATCAGCAGGAGCACGCAGGCGACGACCAGCACCACCTTGCCGCGACGGGTCATCCGCGACCGTCGGTACGGGCCCGGTTCCATGTGGTGCAGCGGCACGAGCGGTCCTGTTGCGCGCACGGGGACCCGCTCGGCGACGGCCTCGGGCTCGGGTTCGGGCTCGGGTTCAGGCTCGGGTTCAGGCTCGGGTTCAGGCAGGGGCGCGGGTGCCGGCGGAGGCGCTGGCATGGGCGCAGGCTCGGGTTCCGGTTCGGGCTCGGGCTCCGGTTCGGGCTCGGGTTCGGGCTCGGGCGCAGGCTCGGGCTCCTCGACCACGGGCGCCGGCACGGCCAGGATCGGCGGGACGTACGGCTCGGGTTCGGGCTCCGGCTCCACCTCGCCCTGGATGACCACCGGGGTGATGGCGGTGGGAAGCCAGGCAGCGCCTGGGACGTCGTCGGGCGACCCGTAGCTCCCGAAGACCTCGAGGGTCTCGACGTCGGTGACCTGCCCGTCGGGATGGACGACCATCCGGACCCGGGCCTCGTCGTCGGTGGCGACGACCTGGACGGGCTTGCGGCTCGGCCCGGCGAGCTGCTCGCGTACGGCACGGATGCCCGCCTGGTGCGGGTCCTCACCCCACGGACGATCGACCACCAGGCCGTTGAGCGTCGTGACCCCGCGGGTGACGGAGAGGATGGCTGTCTGCTTCCGGGCCATCAGCGGCCTCCGGAAGGGTCGGTGCACACGTGTGGGGGGTCCTCGTCGTGGGGGAAGCGGGCAAGGGCTCGGAAAGTTTGTCGTTCAACCCTTGTCGGGGCAACTCACACGCGCAAGCCCTACCCACGATTTACTGTCTTGTCAGGCTGCCTCGTCAGGCGAGCTCGCGGACCCGGTCCTCGAGGAAGTCGTCGAGCATGTCCACGGCGACCGCGTTCGCAGCCTGGATCTTGTCTTGGGTGACACCGCAGATCCGTAGGCACGAGGAAGCGATCGCCCACGCCTCCGGGCACGAGATCCGCCGGACCTCGCCCTCGGTGATCATCTCGGTGCGCATCCTGATGACGCCCTCGACCTGCTGGATGAGCATGTTGCCGAGCTGCTTCAGGCCGACACCCTCGAGCACCTTCTCCGAGGCCACCTTGCTGGCGAGATCGGCGTAGGCGCGGGCCAGCTCTTCGTGTTCCTCGCGGAATTCGGTGTAGACCTCGCCATTGGTCACGTCCGGCAGCATGTAGAGCATTCCGACGTTGTGCGGCACATCCGCAAGTGTGCGTACGTCGACGAGAACCAGCAGATAAAGCGCGGTCTCATAATCGAGCGGCGGCACCTGGTTGAGGATCTTCTCGACCTTGTCCGTGGTCGGCCGAACCGACTTACGGAGCAGCTCGACGAGGATCTCGTCCTTGCCTGCGAAGTGGTAGTAGAGAGAAGCCTGACGGATGCCGACCTGGTCGGCGATCTCGCGGGTGGACGTCGCCGCGAAACCCTGGGACACGAAGAGTCGCGCAGCGGCATCGAGGATCTGGTCACGTGGTGAGGCAGTACCCGAATCGGGCACATGCCTGGGGCGGCCGGGCCGAGAACGCCTAGTTGTCATGTACGCCATCTAAGCGGCCTCCCGAGTTTCGGGGAAGATTCGAAAGAGTCTTCTTCCCCTAAGGAATAGAGTCGAAAGTCCCACGGGAGGGTTGAATTCCTTGTCAACAAAGTGTATGGCGTGACGAACCATCAGACATGGCACAGCATCCTCCCGGGGCGATAATGCTGGCGGAATTCTGCTTAGTGTGACGGGGATTCTGCGCACTGAACAGGGTCGTGTGCCATCAGGAGGAATGACCCCGGTCCCGTAACCGAAATCCCCGTGGAACGTTAAAGGCCCTGCTCAGACCGGTAACGGCGCCAACCTCCGTGCGTCGAGATGTCCGCGGCCCCGTCGACCGCGAACGGCTCGACGAGAAAACCCGACACCGACGAGCCGTCCTCGAGGATCACCTTTCCGATCGCCATCGGCGCAGGTACGCCACCCACGAACGCCCCGAAGCCGGCGGCCGGGACGCGCCAGAGCTCGCCCTCGATCCGCACCCCGGTCCCGGCACCGCCCACCCGGACCAGCCCGGGCTTGGGCGGGTCCGTGTCCAGTGCGAACAGCCGGTAGTCGGCCGAGGTCGATGCCTGGCGCAGCAGCGTTCCTCCCGCCTCGACGAGCTGGTGGTTGAGCGGCATGCCCGTCAGGTGGGCGCCGACGACGAAGAGATCGACGGCCGGGCTGAGCAGGGTGTGGCCCAACGCCGCCAGGGTGCGGTCGCTTCCCGCAGCGCCGGTCAGCATCACCCCGAAGGGCAGTCCGCCGACCTGGCCGGCCGGGACCGCGAGCGAGGCCATGTCGAGCAGGTTCGCGAAGTTCGTGTAGCGGCCCAGGCGCGCGTTGGCACCGACCGGATCCACAGCCACCTCGGCCAGGGTGGGATGGCCGGTCGTCGTCGGTGTCAGCAGCGCCGCGCAACCGGCGAGGGCCGCCCGACCCTCGGCCCCGAGCCGAGCCAGGTGGGCAACGTCGCGCGCCCAGTCGGCCGCGCTGGGCTTCGCCCCGGCGAGGACGATCCCGGCGACCGTCGGGTCCAGGTCTGTCCCGATGAGGTCCCGGTTGGCTTCGAGGTGGGAGCCGACCGCGGCGTACCTCTCGGCGACGAAGGCACCCTCGTAGAGCAACCTGGCGGCCTCGAGCAGCGGCGAGATGTCGGTCTCGACGACCTCGACACCCGCGGAGGCCAGGCGCGCGACCACGGCCTGGAACGCATCGGACCAGCCCGCGGCGAGCCCGTCGAGCTGCTCGCCGGTGGGCACGGCCACGCGCGGCGACGGCGGTGGCCCGGCATCCGCCGGCAACGTACGCGACAACGGGTCCGACGGGTCAGGACCGGCCATCAGCTCCGCCGACGCCCGAGCCGACCCCAGATCCCGGGCGAAGACGGTGACGCAGTCGAGCGTGTAGCAGGCGGGCACGACACCGGTGACCGGCACCAGCCCGCGCGACGGCTTCACCCCGACGATGCCGTTGAGCGCCGCAGGCACCCGTCCGGAGCCCGCGGTGTCGGTCCCCAGCGCGAGATCGACCAGGCCGAGGGCGACCGCCACCGCCGATCCTGACGAGGACCCGCCCGAGATCCGGGTGGGGTCCCAGGCGTTGCGGACCGCGCCGTACGGGCTGCGGGTGCCGACCAGTCCCGTCGCGAACTGGTCGAGGTTCGTCTTCCCCACGACCAGCGCGCCGGCGGCACGCAGCCGAGCGACGGCCGTGGCGTCGACGGACGGCGAGTAGGCGTAGGACGGCGCTCCGGCGGTCGTCGGCAGGCCGCGGACGTCGATGTTGTCCTTGACCGCCAGCAGACGCCCGGCCAGCGGCAGCACCTCGCCGCCGGCCACCTTCGCGTCGATCGCGGCGGCCTCCTCGAGCAGGTCCTCACGCGGACGCCGGGAGATCCAGATCTCCGGTCGGTCCGAGACCTCGATCCGGTCGAGTGCCTCGGCGGCGCGGGCGACCGCGCCACCGGGAAGCGAAGGGATCAAGACGCGGCCCCGTCGACAGGCCGCACCGCGGCGATGACCTGCCCCGGCACGATCTGCTCGCCCGGCTTCACGTAGATCTCGACCACCTCGCCGGCGACCGGCACCGGGACGCTCGCCTCCATCTTCATCGCCTCGACGACCATCAGCGAGTCGTCCTGCGCCAGCCGCGACCCGCGGCTCGCGACGACCTTCCAGACCGTCGAGGTGAACGGCGCGGTCACCTGCACACAGCCCTCGGGTACGTCGACCTCCGACGGGTCGCCCCGTGTCTCGAGGCGGTCGCAGATGTCGAACTCGCCGGCCGCCTTCCAGCGCTCGCGCTCCTCGTCGAAGGCGGCGGACTGCTGGTCGCGGAAGGCCGCGATCGAGTCCGCGTTGGCGGTCAGGAAGCGGTCGTACTCCTTGATCGAGAAGGTGCCCTCTTCGGTCTCGAACTCGCCGCGCCCGGCGTCGACCTCCGCCCGCAGCTCGAGGAGCTCGTCGGCGGAGACCGGGTACCACTCGATCCGGTCGAAGAACCGCAGCGCCCACGGGTCCTCGTGGAAGAGCCCACCGGCCGACGTCGACCTCCGGAACCGGTTGAAGACCTGCGTCGTCCGGCCGACCAGCTGATAGCCGCCCGGCCCCTCCATGCCGTAGATGCACATGTAGGCGCCGCCGATGCCGACCGAGTTCTCGGCCGTCCAGGTGCGCGCCGGGTTGTACTTCGTCGTCACCAGCCGGTGCCGCGGGTCCAGCGGCGTCGCGACCGGGGCGCCCAGATAGACGTCACCCAGTCCGAGCACCAGGTACGACGCGTCGAAGACGGTCCGGTGGACCTCCTCGACCGAGGCGAGCCCGTTGATCCGCCGGATGAACTCGATGTTCCACGGCGCCCACGGGGCGTCGTCGCGTACGCCGGCGGTGTAGCGCTCGATCGCCTCCCTCGTCGCCGGGTCGTCCCACGACAGCGGCAGCCGCACCCGCCGCGAGGGCACGGTCAGCTCCGAGGTGGCGGGCAGGTCCTCCTCGAGCTCACGCAGCAGCCCGGCGACCTGGCCTGCCCGCAGCACCGAGGAGTCGGTGTGCACCTGCAGCGACCGGATCCCGGGCGTGACGTCGATGATGCCCGCCGGTGCGTGCTCGGCCAGGGCCGACTGCAGCGCGTGCACCCGCATCCGGAGACCCAGGTCGAGCGTCATCGGGCCGTACTCCACCAGCACGGAGTTGTCGCCGCTGCGCCGATAGGTCACCTCCGGCCGTGCCGGCGTCCGGGGCAGCCTGCCCAAGACCCCGTCGTCGCCGTCCCCGCCCGACCCGTGGGTCACCGTCAGCGAGGATCGGTGGTTGACCAGCCCGGCCGCCTTGCTCTCCCGCACCGGCACGAACCGAACTGTGTCCCCTGGACGCAGCTGTCCGATCTTCCACAGCTCGCCGCTGGCGACGACCGCCGGGCAGACGAAGCCACCCAGCGAGGGACCGTCGGGGCCGAGGATGATCGGGGTGTCTCCGGTGAAGTCGAGCGACCCCACCGTGTAGGGCGTGTCGTGGATGTTCGACGGATGCAGCCCGGCCTCGCCACCATCGGCTCGGGCCCAGGTCGGCTTCGGCCCGATCAGGCGTACGCCGGTCCGAGCCGAGTTGTGGTGCACCCGGTACCTCGCCGAGTAGAGCTGGTCCAGGTCCGCCCGCGTGAAGAACTCCGGAGCGCCGTGCGGACCCTCGGTCACACCGATCTCCCAGGTGTTGGTCAGCGCGGGCCGCCGCGACACCGGCGTCGCCGCCGGCTGCGCCTGCGGGTCGACCGCGGTGCCCGGCCGGAGCACGTCACCGCGCTGCAGCGTACGTCCGGCGTGCCCGCCGAACCCGCCCAGCGTGAAGGTCGAGGCGCTGCCGAGGTAGCCCGGTACGTCCAGGCCGCCCCGGACCGCGATGTAGGTCCGCAGCCCGGGCCCGTCGGCGCGGCCGAGCGTCAACGTCGCCCCCGCGGGGAGCTCGATCGGCTCCCACTGCGGGGCAGGGACGCCGTCGACGCTGACCGGCATGGGGGCACCGGTCACGCAGACGACGGCGGGATCGGAGAAGACCAGCGTCGGCCCTCCGGCCGTCGTCCTGCCGGTCGCGAGCGGCACCGTGACCTCGAGCCCCGGAGCACCGCGGTGGTTGCCGACGGCCAGGTTGGCCTCGGCGAAGGAGACCGGGTCGAACGGACCCGACGGGGGTACGCCGACCTGCCAGTAGCCCACCCGGCCGGGAAGATCCTGGACGGTGGTGAGCACACCCGGGTCGAGGACGTCGATGCGGGGATCGGGGTCGCCCCCGCTGCCGTCCTTGGCGCGCTCGGCGAGCGTCGACGTCGAGTGGGTGGCCGAGCGGAGCTCGGCGTACGTTGTCATCGCGCGCAGCGCCGAGACGTTGGTGACGATGCCGTCGATCCGGGTCTGCGCGAGCGCGGAGCCCAGCGTGTCCAGGGCCTCGTCGCGGGTCGCGCCGGTGGCGATCACCTTGGCGAGCAGCGGGTCGTAGTGGGGCGAGACCTCGAGACCTGTCTCGATCCAGGAGTCCACCCTGACCGTATCGGACGGCTCCGGCAGGACCGCACGCGTGACCAGGCCGGAGGACGGCATCGAGTCCTTGGCCGGGTCCTCGGCGTAGACACGTGCCTCGACGGCGTACGCCTGCGGGGCGGGGCACTTGCGGAAGAGCTCGTCGGGCAGGGCGGTCACCCCGTCGCGGGCCAGCCGCAGCATGAGCGCGACGATGTCGATGCCCATCACCTGCTCGGTGACCGCGTGCTCGACCTGGAGCCGGGTGTTCATCTCCAGGAAGGAGATCTGCTCGCGACCCGGGTCGTAGACGAACTCCACCGTGCCGGCCGAGCGGTAGGAGACCGACTTGGCGAGCTGGCGCGCGGAGTCGTGCAGAACGGTGCGTACGTGCTCGGGAAGAGCCGGCGCGGGCGCCTCCTCGATCACCTTCTGGTTGCGGCGCTGCAGCGAGCAGTCGCGGTCGCCGAGCACGGCGACCTGGCCCTCCCCGTCGCCGAAGATCTGCACCTCGACGTGGCGCGCGGGCCGCACGAGGCGCTCGAGGAACACTCCGGCGGTACCGAAGCTGGTCTGGGCGAGCCTGGCGACCCGTTCGAACGCGACCCGTACGTCCTCCTCCGAGCTGCACGCGGTCATGCCGATGCCGCCACCGCCGCCGGTCGCCTTGACCATCACCGGCAGCCCGATCCGGGCCGCCTCGGCGGCCGCCTCGTCCGGACCGGAGAGCAGGCCCGTGCCGGCCAGCATCGGCACCCCGGCGTTCTCGGCGAGCCGGCGGGCCGAGTGCTTCTCGCCGAAGGCGCTGATCTGCTCCGGGGTCGGGCCGACGAACCGAAGCCCCGCTGCCTCCACGTCGCGGGCGAAGGCAGCGCTCTCGGACAGGAAGCCGTAGCCGGGATGGAGCAGCCCTGCGCCGGTGCGCAGGGCTGCCGCGATGATCAGGTCGCCGCGGAGATAGGAGTCCCGTGCGGGCGCCGAGCCCAGGCAGACGGCCTCGTCGGCCTCCCGCACGTGTGGCGCTGCCCGGTCGGCCTCGGAGAAGACCGCGACCGTACGCATCCCGAGCTCGCGCGCAGTGCGCATCACCCGGCGGGCGATCTCCCCTCGGTTGGCGACCAGGACGGTGTCGAAGGACGGACCATCCGTCATGCGTCAGCCTCGTAGTCGACATCCGGCTCGGACACGATCATCCGCAGCGGCGTCGGGTTGAAGTCGTTGCAGGGGTTGTTCATCTGCGGGCAGTTCGAGATCAGGACGAGCGTGTCGATCTCGGCGCGCAGCGCGACCCGCTTCCCGGGCGCGGACATGCCGTCGACGATGCCGAGAGCGCCGTCCTCCTCGACGGGCACGTTCATGAACCAGTTGATGTTGGAGACGATGTCGCGCATGCCGAGGCCGTGCTTGGCACCCTCGGTCAGGAAGTTCTCGCGGCAGCCGTGGTGGTACATCACGTGGTGGCCGTAGCGCAGCGTGTTGGACTCGCGCGAGCAGGCGCCGCCGATGGTGTCCTGGCGGTCGATCTCGTTCTCGATGACGGTCATCAGCGCCCGACCGTGGTTGCTGCGCAGCACCGTCCCGGTGCGGATGTAGGCGTTGTCCTGCCAGGCGAGCGTGTCCGGCGCGCTGTAGCGCTCGTCGGTGTCGTGCGCGTTGTAGAGCAGGCAGTCACCCGACTGGTTGCCACCGACATCGACGATCGTCAGCACCTGACCGGCACGTACGACACCCGACCACGACGCCCGCGGGGCGACCTGCTCGTCCAGCACGACGGCACCCGGCACCAACGGACCACCCCACTCCAGTGGACTGCCGTCGGCGTACGACGCCCCGACCGGGACGCTGGAGACCAGCTGTCCGTCGGGCGTCAGGTAGGTGGTCACGGGAACAGGAACAGTCGTCACAGGCCTCATCACCGGGTTGTCGATCGTGGTAGTCACAGGCCCCGAGCCTCCGCATAGTCGAGTGTGTTCAGATACGCCCGCCGCACCTCGGGAGTGGCGTCGAAACGCTCGTCAGCCGGGGTGGTCGGGGTGGTCTCCGGCGTACGCCAGGCGTGCACGCGCAGCGGCCCGACGATGTACTCCGGACGTGGATCCCGCGGATGCGGGACGTTGGCGATCAGCACGATCAGGGGCAGCTCCGCCACGAGCTCGACCGAGGTACCCGCCCCCGACGAGCCGAACCAGTCGAAGGACCCGTCCTCGGCCACCCGGACGCCCTGGAAGAAGGAGACCGAGGGCGGTACGTCGGCCGGCCCGAGCCCGTGCTTGGCGGCCGCCTTCACGAAGAGGTCGCGGCCGGCGGGCGCGGGCCCCTCCGGCAGCGCGGTGCCGTAGCGCAGCGCGTTCCAGGCGGCGGTGCTCGTGCCGCAGAAGGCGTCATGGCGGCCCGAGGTGTCGCCGACGATCGTGGCGAGCACACGTCCGTCCCCCGAGAGCAGCGGGTGGCCGGTGCCGAGGTAGGCCTGCCACGGGATCTTCTGGGTGTCGGCGACGTTGAGGCGCTCGGTCGGCTCGAGCGCGTTGTAGACGAGGGTGTGGGCGCAGGCCTCGCCGGTCGGGTCCTCGAGCCGGAGCCGCGTGCCGCGGGCGAGGACCTTGTGGGTGTAGCTTCCGGGCGCGACCGTCTCGGCCCAGGTCAGGCTCTCCGGGTCGACGTCGTCCGGACAGAACGGGCTCGACGATGCCGGTAGGTACGGCATCCAGTCGCTGACCTGCCCCCCTTGCGCGCGAGCATCTGCCCGTGCGTTCAGCACCGTGTCCGTGCTGTGGTCTGCAGCTGGCGCCACCCGGGTCCTCCTTGAAACATGATTAACCTGTCGACTGACAGGTAAGCATGTAGGTCAAGGGCGTCGGGGGCAAACCATGACTGTTGGAAACCTGAGTCCGAAATGTGGGGTCGGAGACGGCGAGATTCTTCCCTGTCGGTCGATCGATTCTTACCGTTTTCGACGGGAACTGGCTAGGGGGCAAGGACCATTTACTGCCGAATTCACGCGTGCGGTGCCGCCTGATGGAGCGTTCTTTCCACGAGCGATGCCCACCAGTCGAGCACAGAACCTGTCAAAAGACAGGTAACAGGATGGGTGTGATATCGGACACCGATCCGATGGCGATCCGGAACCGTGCCGAGGAGCGGACCGAATGGCCGGAGGATCCCGGATTCGGCTGACATCGACCACGAGGAGTGGGACCCTGACCCGGACCGCGCAGGCACCTCAGGACGACGGTCGGTCGGCTTCCCGCCCTCGACCGGAGATCAGCGGGACGATCTCTTGGAGCCCCACGGGACCACATTGCCGGAGACGAACGTCCGCGATTCGGACCCGTCGCGCTGAATCGGGAGCCCGACCATGCCGACGAGCTCCGACAGGTCGCTGATCGTCGGTCCGCTCCACTCGGGATCCAGGTCGAACGCCGCGGCCGCGTCGCCCTCCTCGCGCTCATCGAGCCCCCGGGCCCGGAACCTCACCGCTCGCATCCCGACCGCCTCCGCCCCGCTCAGCTCCCGGTCGGCCCCGTCCCCGACATACACGCACTCGCCGGTCCGCACCTCCAGCGCCGCCGCGGCGACGAGGTAGGCGCCCGAATCGGGCTTGCGTACGCCGGTCTGGCAGGAGAACGAGACCGCGTCCAGGTGTTCCGCGAGCGGGCTCTCCGGCCAGATCGCGACCGTGTCGGCACCGCAGTCGGCGACGAGGCCGAGCTTGAACCCACGTTTGCGCAGCGACTTCAGTGCCGGCAGCGCCCACGTCGCGGCGTGCAGGGAGAGCACGTAGTTCAGCCGCCGCGTGATCGCGCTCTCCACCTGCGACTCCGTAGGCGACCCGCCAACCCGTCTGGCCAGGTAGCGCACGGTGTGGTGGACGTCGGCCATCAGGCCGCGTACGCGTTCGTCGAAGGTCTCCTCGACCGCGGCGACGAACGCGTCCGGATCGACGCCGAGGTCGGCGCCCATCGCCCTGGACACCGCTGCGTGCTCGGCAGGATGACCGCTCGGGACGAGCGTGTCGTGCAGGTCGAAGAGGACCGCGCGCACCCCGGCCTCGTCCATGATCTCAGCGTAACCAGGTTCGAATCTTTGCTGGAGAAGTTCGATGAATCCGTAAGGATTACGTCCAGCAGCGGTTTCCGGTCAGCAGCAGCGACAGCCCTCGCCGGCTCGGCCGTCGTCGAAGAACGCCTCCTCCGGCGAACAGCAGACCTCGCCTCGCCAGGCGTTCACGCCTTGGCGGACCGCGATGGCGGCGATCGCCAGTGCGGCGAGAGAATCGGCCCACCACCAGCCGAGCGAGCTGTTCAGCACCAGGCCGAGCAGGAGTGCGGCCGACATGTAGGTGCACAGGAGCGTCTGCTTGGAGTCGGCGACGGCGGAGTCCGAGCCGAGCTCGGTGCCCGTACGTCGCTGCACCCATGAGGCCAGCGGCATGACCAGCAGACTCAGCGCGGCCATGCCGATACCGACGTTCGAGTGCTCCACCGCCTGGCGCGCCGCCAGCGCGGCGACAGCGTCGAAGCTCACGAAGGCGGCGAGCGCGAAGAACGAACAGGCGATCACGCGCAACGCGGCCTGCTCACGCCGCTCGTGGTCACTGCCCGCGAACTGCCAGGCGACCGCGATCGCGGAGGCCACCTCGATCCCCGAGTCGAGCCCGAATCCGACCAGCGCGGCGGACCCCGCTCCGACACCGGCGGCTAGCGCGACGACCGCCTCGATCACGTTGTAGGCGATGGTGAAGACCACCAGCAGCCGCACCCGGCGTACGAGCACCGCCCTCCGCTCGGCGATGGGACCGGAGATGACGAGCTCGTCGGACCGCCCGGCGCTCACCACCTGACCTCGAGGCACTGCGGCGTCGGAGCGGTCTCGGTCTGCAGCGTCGCGTGCTCGATCCGGTGCTCCACCGCGAGCATCCGTTGGGCGCGGGCGAGGATGTCCTGGGAGTCGGCATCCTCGGCGAGCTCGAGGTGCGCCGTCGCGACGTTCATCCCCGAGGTCAGGGTCCACACGTGCAGGTCGTGGACATCCTCGACACCCGGAATCGACGTCAGGTCGGCGACGACGGCATCGACCTGCAGACCGTCCGGGATCTCCTGCCCGAGCACGGCCAGGACCTCGCGGCCCAGCACGACGGCCCGAACCGCGACGAAGAGCCCGATGGCCACGGCGATCGCGGTGTCCCACAACGGCTCGCCGGTGAGCGCGACGATCGCGCCCGCCACGATCACGCCGACGCTGCCCGCGGCGTCTGCGATGACCTCGAAGTAGGCGCCCTTGACGTTGATCGACTCGGCGGCGCCGGCCCGCAGCAACAGCATCGAGACGACGTTGATCACCAGACCGACCGCACCGACCGCCAGCATCACGCCTGTCTGCACTTCGGTCTCGGCGCCGATCCGCCCGACGGCCTCCACCACGACGTACACCGCGACCCCGAGCATGATCAGCACCGTCAGCCCCGAGGCGAAGACCTCGGCGCGGTAGGAGCCGTAGGTGCGCCGGCCGGTGGTGTCCGGCCGTGCCGCGATCCTGGTCGCGAGCAGCGCCGCACCGAGCGCGACGGCGTCGGCACCCATGTGTCCGGCGTCGGAGACCAGCGCGAGCGAGCCCGACCACACGCCGGCGACCAGCTCGACGACCAGGAAGCCCGCGACCAGCACGAAGGTGATCGCGAGCCGCGACCGATACCTACCGCCGGCGTGACCGCCGGCCCCGTGTCCGTGTCCGTGTCCCATCAGCAGCATCCCAGCTCGTCGGCATCGGCGCAGGCGGCCTTGTCGGTGACCAGGACCAGTCCGTGGAGATCGGCCAGAGCGTGGGCCACGCGCTGGTCGACCAGCTCGTAGCGCGTACGCCGCCCCTCGGGAACGGTCACCACCAGACCGCAGCCGCGCAGGCACGCCAGATGGTTCGACACCGCCTGGCGCGTCGCTCCGAGCGAGTCCGCCAGCTCGGCCGGGTACGCAGGTCCCTCGCGCAGTCGCATCAGGATCCGGGCCCGGGTGGGGTCGGAGAGCGCGTGGCCGAAGCGCGCGAGCGCATCCAGGGAAGCTGTCGTGGTCGTGACCATGGCCTGACGGTACATCGTTTTCTGGATTCAGCAAATCATGTACTAAGACCGGAGGTGACCCAGAGCACACCCGTACCGACTGGGAAGCACCTCGATCGGTGGCCTAGACTCGAGGTCACGAAGGGGAGTAGTCCTCAACAGTCGCGTCGACACACTGGCCTCTGCGCCCGGCGCGATCGGCCACGAAGTGGCGGACGAGACCTTCGACCAAGCACCCGTATCAACACGACGGTGCTGGTCGAAGGACGCTGCACCCTCACGGGATTCCTCCGGCCGGCGCCGGAGAGGAACCCCTGTGTACGCCTTCCTGCTGTCGACCGCGGTCATCTTCGTCGCCGAGCTCGGCGACAAGAGCCAGCTCATGGCGATGACCTTCGCCACCCGCTACCGCGCTCGCGACGTGATCCTCGGGATCACCGCCGCCACCGCGATCGTCCACCTCGCCTCGGTCGCGATCGGTGCGCTCATCGGGGACGCCTTCGCCGAGCACCAGCACTACATCACCATCGTGGCCGGGCTCGCCTTCCTGGTCTTCGCGGCATGGACCCTGCGAGGCGACGAGCTCACCGAGGACGAGGCCCAGAAGGCGCGCAACAGCCGGGGCATGGCGATCATCGCCGTCGGCATCGCGTTCTTCCTGGCCGAGCTCGGCGACAAGACGATGCTCGCGACGATCACCCTGGCCACCCAGGAGGGCTGGCTCGGCACCTGGATCGGCTCCACCGTAGGGATGGTCGCCGCCGATGCCCTCGCCATCGGTGTCGGGGCGCTGCTGGGCCGCAACCTTCCCGAGAAGGTGATCAAATACGGCGCCGCCGCACTGTTCGCGATCTTCGGGATCATCCTCGTCCTCGACGGCGCCGTGCAGATGTGATCCGTCAGCTCTGATCCCACAGCTACGGGACGTCACGACTGGTCGAGCGCCTCGACCCGGCGGTTCAGGTAGCGCTGCTCCGGCACGCTCTGGGTCAGCCGCGCCGCCAGCACATAGTGCTCCCGGGCCGTCGCGAGGTCGCCGGACTGCTCGAGCAGGTGCGCCAGCACGGCATGAGCCCGGTGGTGCCGCTGCATCGCCGGGTGCTCCAGCAGGTCACGTACGATCTCGATGCCGTGCTCAGGACCGAGGCTCATCGCCACGGCGACAGCCCGGTTGAGCGTGACCGCCGGCGAGGGCGCGACCTGGGCCAGCATCCCGTAGAGCAGATTGATCTGGAGCCAGTCGGTGGCTTCGTACGACTCGGCCTCGGCGTGGACCGCGGCGATCGCCGCCTGCAGCTGGTAGCGGCCCACCGGCCCCTCGGGCAGCACCTCCTCCAGCAGCGAGACGCCCTCGCGGATCAGCTCGCGGTCCCACTGCGAGCGGTCCTGGTCCTTGAGCGGGATCAGGTCGCCGAGGTGGTCGACGCGCCCGCGGGAGCGTGCCTGGGTCAGCAGCATGAGCGCGAGCAATCCAGTGGCCTCGCCGTGTTCCGGGAGGATGCCGCGCACCATCCGGGTCAGCCGGATCGCCTCGTCGGTGAGCTCGACGCCCTGCAGGTCCGGGCCGCTGGTGCGGGTGTGGCCCTCGTTGAAGATCAGGTGGCAGACGTCGAGCACGCACGCGATCCGCTCGGGCAGCTCGTCGGGTGCCGGCGAGCAGAACTCCTCGTCCTTCAGCGTCGCCCGGGCCCGGCTGAGCCGTTGCCCCATGGTCGCCTCCGGAACCAGGTACGCCGCCGCGATCTCCGCCGTCGTCAGACCGCCCACGCACCGCAGCGTGATCGCGACCTGGGACGGCCGGCGCAGCGCTGGGTGGGCGCACATCATCATCAGCCGGAGCGAGTCGTCGTAGGCCGAGCCGATCTCCGGAGCCGCCGGATCGGGGTCGTCGAGCCGCCGGGCCATCCCGTCGGCGAGCTCACGCCGCGTCCGGGCCGAGTCCGCCCGCAGCTGGTCGATCAGCCGCCGGTGGGCCACCCGGATGAGCCACGCCCGCGGATCGGACGGCAGCCCGTCGCACGACCAGCGCTGGCTGGCCGCGATCAGCGCCTCCTGGGCGGCGTCCTCACAGTCGGGGAGGTCGGGATGGACCCGGAGCAGGGCGCCGAGGACATGGGCGGACTCCTGCCGCCACACGTCCTCGACTCCCGTCACCGTCATGTCAGTAGGTTGCCACCGGCCGCAGCTCGACCGTCTCACCGGGGCCACTGAAGCTGCGTACGACCTCTTCGGCTCGTTCCTGGGACTCGACGTCGATCAGGAAGAACCCGGCCAGGTGCTCCTTCGCCTCGGAGTAGGGGCCGTCGGTGACAACCGGCTCTCCGGAGTCCCAGCGGTAGAGCTTGGCCGAGGCCGGATCCGCGAGCGCCTGACCACCGAGAAGCTCACCGTTGGCCGAGAGCTCCTCCAGGATCCCCTCGAAGGCGGCGTTGAGCTTCTCCCTGGCCTCCTGCGGTAGCGACTGGAACTCGGGGACGAAATCACCGGTCGGGTGACCCCACGGCTGCGGGTTGGAGTGGATCAGGATGACGTACTTCATGACTCTTCCCTTTCGTAGTCGCCTTCCGTAGGCGTGCTTACGGGGGATACGTCGTAGCCGGTCGGCGTAGTTCTACATGGTCCCAGAAACGGGGCTCAGAAACTTCCGTGCCGCGGAGTGGGTCTACGCGGTGGAACTCTCTGCAGCGGCCGTCGCCGATATGGAAGGGTGGCCGCTTGTGAATCCGGGAGCGTTCGAAGCAGTCGACGAACGCCTGGTCTCCACCCTCGACGATCTGCTCGACCAGCAGTCGCTGGCGCCCGGCATCGTCGTCAACGCTCTCTTCAACCGGCTGGTGACCGCCGTGCTGAGCGTGCCCGAGTCGGCCGCCGACTCCGTGCTGGCAGCCTTGCCGCCGTCGCGCTCTCCCGAGGTCTTCCGGGCGGTGGCCTCAGCCGGCGAGCACGCGCTCGAGCGGGTCTGGGCCGACCGGATCGCGCGCTCCCCCGACCCGTCGGCGGCGTTCGCCCAGTTTCCCTACCGCGAGAACTACCGGCTGCTCGTGGAGATGGAGCTGCAGGCCGTACGCCGCCAGGGCGTCACGCCACGGCACGTCCTGCTCCTCGGGTCGGGGCCGCTGCCACTGACCGCGCTCTGCCTGGCCGAGCACGGCATCGCGGTGCACTGCGTCGACCACGACGCCGAGGCGATCCGGCTTTCCTCCGCCGCCTTCGGACGCCTCGGTGCCGCCGGGGTGACGTTCGAGCACGCCGAGGCCGCGGCCGCCACCCCACCGTGTCCCGTCGACGTCGTGCTGCTCGCCGGCCTGGTCGGCTCCGACGACGCCGCCAAGGCCGACGTGCTCGGCAAGGCGGTCACCCACCTCGCCCCGAACGGCCTCGTCCTGGCGCGGAGCGCCCGGGGGCTGCGTACGCTGCTCTATCCGCGGGTGGGCCCCGAGGCGCTGGCCGGCCTGACCGTGGTGGCCGAGGCCGACCCCGAGGTCGACGCCCCCGGGACCGACGTGATCAACAGCGCCATCCTGGCCCGGCCGGCCTAGAGAACCGGGTCGAGCACCTCGGCCTTGAGCTGGGCTGCCCGCTCGATCCGCTCCGCACCGGTCTCCCCGAGGTTCCACGTCGGCAGGATGAACTCGTCGAAGCCGGCCTCGACGTAACGGCCGACGAAGTCCTGAAGCTCACCGGCGGAGCCGGTCTGGGTCCTGGCGAAGCCGGGATTCGCGCCGTCGAGATCGAGCATGAGGTTGGTGGTCGTCCTGATCGTGGACGGATCGCGGCCGACCTGCTCACAGGCCTCCAGGAGCTTGGCCCGCACCGCGCCCGCGCTCTCGGGCGTGCCCCACGTGTTCCACTCGTCGGCGTGCCGGGCGACGACCCGCAGCATCCGCGGACCCTTGGCGCCGACCAGGATCGGCAGCGGCGAGGCCACCGGCTTCGGCTCGCACGGCGCGTCGGTGATCTGGAAGTAGGTGCCCTCGAACGTCGTCCGCGGCTTGTCGAGCAGCGATCGGGTGACCTCGATCGCCTCCTCGAACCGGTCGACGAGCACCTTCGCGCCCGGCAGGTCGATGCCGTAGGCCTTGTGCTCGTTGATCTGCCAGCCGGCGCCCATGCCGAGCACGAAGCGACCATCGGCGATGTGGTCGATCGTCGCGGACCGGTTCGCGAGCAGCGCGGGGTGGTGGATCGTCGTCGGCGAGACGAGGGGCCCGATGCGTACGTTCCGGGTGGTCGCGGCCAGCGCCGGCAGGATCCCCCAGACCTCGTGCATCGGACCGTCGTCGATCTCCTCGGTGCCGGTGTTGGGCATGTAGTGGTCGGCGACCCAGACGCCGTACCAACCGGCTTGGTCGGCCGCCTGCGCCTCGGCGAGGATGTCGGCGGCGGGAAAGACGAGGTTGGGCCACAGCGAGATCTTCACGATCCCAACCTACCCAGAAACCCAGGTGGTCGAGCCCGTCGAAAACTCTTCAGAAATATTCTTGGCAAGGTTGTCGATCCCGCGTAGACCTCGTTCGACCAAGGGGTGAACGGGCCGGCAAGACGGCCCGACCGACACAGGAGAAACCGAGATGCCGAAGTACATGCTGATCTGGCGCACCGTCGACGCGGACAAGATGAACGCCGCCATGTCCGAGATCCCCTTCGAGGAGATGCTCGAGAAGATGGGCCGGATCAACGACGAGCTCATCAAGGCCGGCGTGCTGCTCGCCATGGAGGGTCTCGACCCCGACGAGCACACCGTCGTCACCTATGGCGACGCCGACCAGCCGGTGGTCACCGATGGCCCCTACGGCGAGACCAAGGAGCTCTTCGGGGGCTTCTACCTGATCTCCGTCGCCTCGAAGGAGGAGGCCATCGAGTGGGCCAAGCGGATCGGCTACTTCCCCGGCTCGGCCATCGAGATCCGCCGGGTGCCGACCATCGACGAGTTTCCGCAGGACAACCCGTGGATCCAGCAGGAGCTCGAATGGCGGACCAAGAACGGGCAGCTCTGAGGACCGAGATCACCGCAGGAGACACTGATGAGTGACGCGACGCGCGCCGTCGAGGCGATCTGGCGAATCGAGTCCGCCCGCATCGTCGGCGCGCTCGCGCGCTACACCGGCGACTTCGCCCTCGCCGAGGACGCGGCCCAGGAGGCGCTCGCGGAGGCGCTGACCTCGTGGCCGCGCGACGGCCAGCCCGCCAACCCGGTCGGCTGGTTGATGACCACCGCCAAGCGGCGGGCGATCGACACGATCCGCCGCGCCGGCGTCCAACGGGAGAAGTACGAGGCCATCGCCCACGGCCAGGACGAGGCGTACGACGACGACCTGGATGTCGAGCGGATCGACGACGACGTGCTCGCGCTGATGTTCGTCTCCTGCCACCCGGTGCTGTCCAAGGAGGCCCGGGTGGCGCTCACCCTCCGGGTCGTCGGCGGTCTCAGCAGCGAGGAGATCGCCCGGGCCTTCCTGGTGCCGGTGCCGACGATCCAGGCGCGGATCACCCGCGCCAAGAAGACGATCGCGGCCGCGAAGGTGCCCTTCGAGGTGCCGTCGCCCGACGAGCGCCGGGAACGACTCGCCGGGGTGCTCAACGTCCTCTACCTGATCTTCACCGAGGGCTCCACCGCCACCTCCGGCGAGGATCTGATCCGCACCGACCTCGCCCGCGAAGCACGGAGGCTGACCCGGGTGCTGATCGGCGTACTGCCGGACGAGCCGGAGGCGTACGGACTGCTCGCCCTCATGGAGCTCACCGCCTCGCGCTTCCCGGCCCGCATCGACGCCGCCGGCAACCCCATCCTCCTCGAGGACCAGGATCGCGCCCGGTGGGACCAGGGCGCGATCCGCCGGGGCCGAGCGGCCCTCGAGCAGGCGACCCCACGAGGTCTCGGTCCGTATGGTCTTCAGGCCGCGATCGCCGCCACGCACGCGGCCGCCGACTCGGTGGAGACCACCGACTGGGAGCGGATCATCGTCCTCTACGAGGCCTTGGGCCGCATCGCGCCCAACCCGATCGTCGACCTCAACCGTGCCGTCGCGGTCGCGATGACCCACGGCCCGCTGCGAGCGCTGGAGATCGTCGACCGGATCGCCGAGGACAAACGGCTCGACCACACCCATCTGCTCCCGACCGTACGTGGCGAGCTGCTGCGCCGGCTGGGCCGAACCGTCGAGGCGCGGACCGAGCTGGAGCGGGCGGCATCGATGTGCGCGAACGAGCGCGAGCGAGCCGTCCTTCGGCAAAAACTCGCTGATCTTCCCTAAAACGGGGTATACCTGTCGCTCATGTCACAAGCAGCAAGGACCGAGGCGTCCGAAACCCCACGCTGGCGGATCTTGGGTCCTGGCCTTGTCGTAGCCGCGACCGGCGTCGGCGCCGCCGACCTGGTCGCCACTCTGATCGCAGGCAGCAAGTACGGCTACGCCCTGCTCTGGGCCGTCGTCATCGGCTGCGTACTGAAGGTCGTGCTGGTCGAGGGCGCCGGCCGTTACAGCCTGGCCACCGGCGAGACCATCTTCCAGGGATGGCGACGTCTGGGCGTCTGGACGACGGTCTACTTCGGCCCCTACATCGTGATCTGGGGCTTCATCTACGGCGCCGCGGCGATGGCCGGCACGGGCCTGGCCCTGACCGCTCTGTTCTCCTCGGCCTCCGTGAAGCTCTGGGGCATCCTCTCCGGCCTGATCGGCCTCGCGATCGTGTGGACCGGTCGCTACGGCCTCTTCGAGAAGTTCCTCGCCATCCTGGTCGGGATCATGTTCGTGACCATGGTCGGCGCCGCCCTGGTCACCCTGCCCAACCTCCCCGAGCTCCTCACGGGCCTCGTCCCCACCATCCCCGAGGGCTCGCTGGTCAACATCCTCTCGGTCGCCGGCGGCGTCGGCGGCACGATCACCCTGGCCGCCTACGGTTACTGGCTGCGTGAGAAGGGCTGGCACACGCCGCAGTTCATGCGCGTCATGCGGATCGACAACACCACCGCGTACGTCGTCACCGGCATCTTCGTGGTCGCCACGCTCATCGTGGGCGCCGAGCTGCTCTACTCCGCCCAGATCGCGATCGGCACCGGCGACCAGGGCATGCTCGACCTGTCCAAGGTCCTCGCCGACCGCTACGGTGACTGGTTCGGCAAGCTCTTCCTGATCGGCTTCTGGGCCGCGGCGATGTCGTCCCTCGTCGGCGTCTGGAACGGCGTGAGCCTGATGTTCGCCGACTTCATGGGCACCATCCGTGGCAAGGCCGACGAGCCCGAGGCGAAGAGCGGTGGCCTCTGGTACCGCGCCTACATCCTCTGGCTCACCTTCCCCCCGATGATCTGGATCCTGGTGGCCGACGAACCCGCCTGGCTGATCCTGATCTACGGCGTCCTGGGCGCGTTCTTCATGCCGTTCCTGGCCATCACGCTGCTCTGGCTCCTCAACACCGGCCACACGCCCGCGGAGTGGCGCAACAAGTGGGTCTCCAACATCGGCCTCATCATCTGCGCCCTCCTCTTCGCCTGGCTCGCCTTCGACCAGGTACGCACCTCCATCTCGGACCTTCTCGGCTGACGCCGAGTCGGCCCGAACTGACCGAAAACCCCGCCGAGTCGGCCCGTCAATGACGGGCCGACTCGGCATTTGGACGGTTACGCCTGCGCCTTGCCGATC